>NZ_JBMNDO010000260.1:0-1044 GCF_052542855.1 Streptomyces sp. SAS_281 | reverse complement strand
GATGAACGCCTTCTTGTCGAACTCGCCCGGCTTCGCGGCGTTCATCTTCTCCGCGTTGGCCGCCTTGCCCTGCGCCTCCTTGTCGTCCGGAGGCGCGACGGCGGCATCCTGCGACGCCTTCGACTCCGTCACGGCCGGCCGGTGCTGAGCCATCCGCTGCTTCTTCGCCGCGATGTCCGCCCTGACACCCCGGAAACCCGGAGCCTGCGCAGGCGACGGCTTGACAGGGGCCGTATAACGCTGCGCCACCAGACGGGACACCGCCCGGTTCCCCGCCGCGCCCTGCAACCGCTGAAGCGACCGGAGACCGGGATGAGGGGTGGCCGAGCGCGGGGCACCGGTGGAGGCCGGCTCGTCGGGGGTCTTGTCCGGAGCCGACTTCATCCGTCCGCCCTCCTGCCCATCACTGATCACTCCGGACGTCGGGTGTCAGGGTCCCGCGTGCAACCCGTGCGGAGGGAGGGTGCGTAAGCCGGGTCCGGGGCACCGCCGGATGGTGCGTACGGATCGGCGCCGTTGCCTCAAAGGGCAACCTTCCGTACCACGGCGGCCGAGCGCCCGTTCCCGGTGATCGTCGGACTGGCGGCATGGGCAGACGGACGGCATCGCGTCGTCACACACGGGGGACGGGATCACAAGAGGAGCCTCTGACCCCTGCATGGTCCTGTGGCCAAGGACGACGACGGAACAGCTGGACGTTACATAGGCTGGGAGCATGGCTTACGAGATTCCGGTGACGCAAGCCCGGGCTGAACTCGCCGACCTGATCAACCGCGTCGTCTACGGCGGCGAGCGTGTGGTCGTCACGCGGCACGGCAAACCGCTCGTCGCCCTCGTGTCGGCCGCTGACCTCGAACGACTGGAGAGGGAGGAGGAGGCGCCGGAGCAGGAACAGGTGATCAGCTCGGTCTCCTCGATCGGCTCCGCCCCCTCCGCTCCCGGCGCACGGCAGCGCTTCGGTATCGCGGCGGAGCACCGGGGCCACCACGGCCAAGACGACTGACCTCCGTACGCGGCGAAGCGGCCCCGTCCACCAGGACGGGG
>NZ_JBMNDO010000025.1:0-81262 GCF_052542855.1 Streptomyces sp. SAS_281 | reverse complement strand
GGTCACCGCGATGGTGACCGGGGCCCTCCGTTCGTCCGGTGCGGAACCGGTCAGTGACCTCCGTCGCCGTCCGGGCCGCCGAAGATGTTGCCGCCGCCCACAGTGGTCAGAGTGACCGTGGTGGTGGCCGGGTCGGACTGCGTGCCCGGCTGCGGGTCGGCGTTGGCGACCATGGCGTTGTCGTCGTCCGAGCTGCCTTGGGCGAACTGGATGTTCGTGAAGCCCGCCTGGGTCAGCATCTGCTTGGCCTCGGAGACCTTGTGTCCGCGGACCTCGGGGACGGCGACCGTCGGGGGTTGCGTCGGGCCCTTGGAGACCTTGAGGATGATCGAGGTGTCCGCGCCGACCTTCTCGTTGGCCACCGGGGTCTGCTCGATCACCATGCCTGCCTCCTTGTCGGAGTCGACATCGCTGCGGCCGATGTTCTTGAAGCCGACCCCCTTGAGCTGGGCGACCGCGGCGTCGTACGAGCGGTCCGTCACCGGAGGCATCGTGAGCAGCTTCTCCGTGGCGACCTTGAGCGTGACCTCGGAGTTCTCCTCGGCCTTCTCGCCGCCCTTCGGGGACTGCTCCAGAACGGTGCCGGGCTCGGCCTGGTCGGACTCGACCGAGTCGATGGTGACCGTGAAGCCCTTCTCTTCCAGGGCCTCGCGGGCGCTGTCCTTGGACTTCTCGGTTACGTCCGGCACCTCGACCTTCGGCGGACCGCTGGAGACGAAGACCGTGAGGGTCTCCTGCTCCTTCATCGTTCCGTCCTTGGGCGTCTGGCGGCAGATCTTGCCCTTGGGCTGCTCCTTGCACTCTTCCTTCGGGCCGAGCTTGAGAACGATGTTGGTGTTGTCGGCCAGTCTCTGGGCGTCCTTGACCGTGCTGCCGACCATCTGGGGCACGTCGAACGCACCGTCGTCGCCACCGTCGCCGGGGAAGACCGCCTTGCCGATGAGGATCGCGCCGATCAGCACCAGGATGCCCGCGACGACCAGCAGGATCGTCGAGGTGTGGTTCTTCTTCTGCCTGCGGCGGGCGGGGCGGTCGTCGTAGCCGTAGCCGCCGTCGTCCGGGTTGACCGGCGGCAGCATCGACGTGCGCTCGCCGCTCTGGTCGGCGGGGCGCAGGGCGGCGGTGGGCTGGTCGTTGTCGTACCCGCCGGGGTAGCCGCCGCCGTAACCCGCCGCACCCATCGCGGCGGTCGCGGCGACCGGCTGGCCGTCGAGGCACGCCTCGATGTCGGCGCGCATCTCGTCGGCCGACTGGTAGCGGTAGTCGGGGTCCTTGGTGAGGGCCTTCAGCACGATCGCGTCCATCGCGGGCGTGATCTCGGGGTCGAAGTTGCTCGGCGGCTGCGGCTCTTCCCGTACGTGCTGGTACGCGACCGCCACCGGGGAGTCCCCGACGAACGGCGGCCGGACGGTCAGCAGCTCGTAGAGCAGGCAGCCGGTCGAGTAGAGGTCGGAGCGCGCGTCGACCTGCTCGCCCTTGGCCTGCTCCGGGGAGAGGTACTGGGCGGTGCCGATGACGGCTGCGGTCTGGGTCATCGTCATACCGGAGTCGCCCATCGCGCGGGCGATGCCGAAGTCCATGACCTTGACCTGTCCGGTCCGGGTCAGCATGACGTTGGCCGGCTTGATGTCCCGGTGGACGATGCCCGCCCGGTGCGAGTACTCCAGCGCCTGGAGGATGCCCACCGTCATCTCGAGCGTCCGCTCGGGCAGCAGCCTGCGCCCGGAGTGCAACAGCTCGCGGAGCGTCGAGCCGTCGACGTACTCCATGACGATGTACGGGATGGAGACCCCGTCGACGTAGTCCTCGCCGGTGTCGTACACCGCGACGATCGCCGGATGGTTGAGCGAGGCGGCGGACTGGGCCTCACGGCGGAACCGGGCCTGGAAGGACGGGTCGCGGGCGAGGTCCGCCCGGAGCGTCTTCACGGCGACGGTGCGGCCGAGCCGGGTGTCGTGGGCGAGATAGACCTCGGCCATGCCACCACGGCCGAGCACCGAGCCCAGCTCGTACCGGCCGCCGAGGCGACGCGGCTCTTCCATAACTGTTCCAGCCCTCTCCGTCAGTCCTGACCGCACCGGTGCGCGGTCCGGCGGTGTGCTGTTCGCGCATACGCTACCGGCCGCGCATCAGCTGATCGGCCCGGAGGCAATACCTGATATCCGACCGGTATCCACAGAGGCGCTTTCGCGGCCGGGTGTGAGCGGTCTCACTTCTCGCTGTCGATGACCGCCTTCATGACCGCCTTCGCGATCGGGGCGGCCAGGCCACCACCGGAAATGTCGTCGCGGGTGGCGTCGCTGTCCTCCACGACGACCGCGACGGCCACCGGCGAACCGCTGTCGGTCTCCGCGTACGAGATGAACCACGCGTACGGGTTCTCGCTGTTCTTCACGCCGTGCTGGGCGGTGCCCGTTTTGCCGCCGACCGTGACGCCCGGGATCTGGGCGTTCTTGCCGGTGCCCTCCTTGACGACGGTCTTCATCATTTCCTGGAGCTTCTGGGCGTTCTCCGCCGAGAGGGGCCGGCTGAACTCTTCCTTCTCGTGCGTGTAGATCACGTCCAGGTTGGGCGCCTTGCGCTCGGCGACCATGTACGGCTGCATCAGCTTGCCGTCGTTGGCGACGGCGGAAGCGACCATCGCCATCTGGAGCGGGGTGGCGCGGTTGGACGCCTGGCCGATGCCGGCCATGGCGTTCTGCGGCCGGTTGTCCTCGGGGTACACGCTGGCGTTCGAGCGGACCGGGGTGAAGATCTCCTTGTTGAAGCCGAACTTTCCGGCCTCGTCGATCATCTTCTGGTTGCCCAGGTCGTCGCTGATCTTGCCGAAGACGGTGTTGCAGGAGTAGCGCAGCGCCTCGCGGAGTGAGGCGTTCTCACACGGGATGCTGCCCTCGTTGGGCAGGGGCTGAGGGGGGCTGGTCAGCGGGAGGTTCCAGGGCAGCGGCGACTTGGTGTCCTCGTCGATGTCCGTGTAGAGCCCGTTCTCCAGGGCGGCGGCCGCGGTGACGACCTTGAACGTCGAGCCGGGCGGGTAGGTCTCGCGCAGCGCCCGGTTGAGCATGGGCTTGTCCTTGTCCTTCAACAGGGACTGCCACGCCTTGGTGTCGGATGCGCTGTTGCCCGCGAAGGTCGAGGGGTCGTACGAGGGGGTGCTGGCGAGCGCCAGGATGGCGCCGGTCCGCGGGTCGAGGGCGGCGACGGCGCCCTTCTTCTTGCCCAGGCCCTCGAAGGCGGCCTTCTGCGCGGCGCCGTTGAGCGTGGTGACGACGTTGCCGCCCGTTTCCTCGTCGCCGGTGAACATCGACATGGTGCGGTTGAAGAACAGCTGGTCGTCGTTGCCGGTGAGGATGCCGTCCTCGATGCTCTCCAGCTGGGTGGCGCCGAACGCCTGCGAGGAGTAGCCGGTGACGGGGGCCCACATGGGGCCGTCCTTCCAGACCCGCTTGTACTTGAAGTCGCTGTCCTTGGTCTCGGCGGACCCGGTGACCGACTTGCCGTCCACGATGATGTTGCCGCGCTCGTGCGCGTACCGCTCGATGCGGACACGGCGGTTCTCGTCGCGGGTGTTGAGGGCGTCGGCCTTCACGTACTGCAGGTAGTTGGTCCGCGCGAGCAGGGCGAAGATCAGGACGCCGCAGAAGATCGCGATCCGGCGCAGTGGCTTGTTCACGGGCGGACCACCTGGGTCATCTCGGCGTCGGTCGAAGGCGCGGGGGCGGGCGCGGGGCGCCGGGCGGTGTCGCTGATGCGGATGAGGATGCCGATGAGGGCCCAGTTGGCCAGCACGGACGAGCCACCGTAGGCGAGGAACGGCATCGTCATACCGCTCAGCGGGATCAGGCCCATGACGCCGCCGGCCACCACGAAGACCTGGATGGCGAAGGCGCCGGAGAGGCCAGCGGCCAGGAGCTTGCCGAAGGGGTCGCGGGCGGCGAGGGCGGTGCGGATGCCGCGCTCGACGATCAGGCCGTAGATCAGCAGGACGGCCATCATTCCGGCGAGGCCGAGCTCTTCACCCACGGTGGAGAAGATGAAGTCCGCGTTGGCGGCGAACATGATCAAGTCCGAGTGGCCCTGGCCGAGCCCGGTGCCTATCGTGCCGCCGGAGCCGAACGACATGAGTGACTGCCCGATCTGCTCGCAGGCATTGTTCGTCGTAAAGCAGCTGAACGGGTCCTGCCAGGCGGTCACACGAGCCTTCACGTGAGGCTCGAACGAGGCCACGCCCACCGCGCCGGCCGCCGACATCAGCAGACCGAAGACGATCCAGCTGGTCCGCTCCGTGGCGACGTACAGCATGATCACAAAGAGGCCGAAAAACAGCAGCGACGTACCCAGGTCGGTCTCGAAGACGAGGATCAGGATGGACAGGGCCCAGATGGTGATGATCGGGCCGAGGTCGCGTCCACGCGGCAGGTACAGGCCCATGAAACGGCGGCTGGCGAGAGCCAGCGCGTCCCTTTTGACCATCAGGTAGCCGGAGAAGAAGATCGCGATGAGGATCTTGGCGAACTCACCCGGCTGGATCGTGAACGAGCCGAGGCTGATCCAGATCTTCGCGCCGTTCACCGCGGGGAAGAACATCGGGACGACCAGCAGAACCAGAGCAGTGGCCATCGAGATGTACGTGTAGCGCTGCAGTACGCGGTGGTCCTTGAGGATCATCAGGACCGCGGCGAAGAGGGCGACGCCGATCGCAGAGTAGAGCAGCTGCTTGGGGGCGTCGGGGCTGTACGCCCCGTACAACTGCTCCGCGCGCCGGATCAGCCTCGGAGACTGGTCGAGCCGCCAGATCAGCACCAGCCCCAGCCCGTTCAGCAGTGTGGCCAGCGGCAGCAGCAGCGGGTCCGCGTACCGGGCGAACTTCCGCACCACGAGATGGGCGACACCGCCGAGCAGGACGAGCCCCGCTCCGTAGCCGAACATGCCGGACGGCAGCTTGCCGTCCAGGGCCAGGCCCACGTTGGCGTAGGCGAACACCGAGATGGCGATGGCGAAGACCATCATGATCAGTTCGGTGTTGCGCCGGCTCGGTGCGTCGATCGCGCCGATCGTGGTCGTGTTGGTGACAACGCTCATGGTGCTGAAGGCCCCCTACGGCTCTACTTCTTACCGCACTGCGGGACCAGCTTCTTCTCTTCCTCCGAGAGGCTGGGCCCAGGAGTGGGAGTCGTGGAAGTCTGCTCGGACTTGGTGTCGCCACCGGATGTCTTGGCGGAGTCGGACGCCTTGGTGGCGTCCGTGTCCGTGCCCTGTGCCCGGCCCTCGTCGCCGTGCTCCTTCTCCGCCGCGCGTCGCGCCGCGTCCTTCTTGCAGGCGGACGCCTGGGTGGAGAGCTCGGCGATCTTCTCGCGGGCGTCGGCGAGGCTGCCCTCGGCGATCGTCGCCTCGACCTTCTTGCGCTGGTAGGGCGGGAGGTACTTGAGTTCGATCTCGGGATGGTCGGTCTCGACCTTCGAGAGCGAGAGCCAGCCGAGATCCTGGCTGATGCCCCGGTACAGCGCGACGTTGTCGTTCTTCGCGCCGACGTAGAACTGGGTCTGGGTCCAGCGGTAGCCGCCGTAGAGCCCGCCGCCGACGACGGCCAGCGCGAGCGCCACGTAAAGGGACCGCTTGAGCCATTTGCGGCCGCCGTGCTTGACGAAGTCGTCGTCGGAATACGAGCCGAAGGCACCCTCGGGCATCCCGTCGTAGCCGGAGCCGTCCCCGCTGCCGGGCGGGCCGAAGCTGCCGGCGGGCGGTGGTACGGGACGGCCGAGTCCGGCCGCACGGCCCGCGGGCGTCTGCATCGCACCGCCGTCGTTCAGCTGGGCCGCCTGGTTCTCGGCGACCGCGCCGACGACGACCGGGGTGTCATTGAGCTGCCCGGCCAGGGTGTCGTTGCCATCGACGTCGAAGACATCGGCGACGATGCAGGTGATGTTGTCCGGCCCGCCGCCGCGCAGGGCGAGCTGGATCAGGTCCTGGATGGTCTCCTGAGGGCCCTGGTAGCTGGCGAGCGTCTCCTCCATCGTCTGGTGGGAGACGACGCCGGAGAGCCCGTCGGAGCAGATCAGATAGCGGTCGCCGGCCCGGACCTCACGGATGGAGAGGTCGGGTTCGACGTGGTCGCCACTGCCCAGCGCGCGCATCAGCAGGGAGCGCTGCGGATGGGTGGTGGCCTCCTCCTCGGTGATCCGGCCCTCGTCGACCAGCCGCTGGACCCAGGTGTGGTCCTGGGTGATCTGGGTGAGCACGCCGTCGCGCAGCAGGTACGCGCGCGAGTCGCCGACGTGCACCAGGCCGAGGCGCTGGCCGGTCCAGAGCAGGGCGGTGAGCGTGGTGCCCATGCCCTCCAGCTGGGGGTCCTCCTCGACCATCATCCGCAGCTGGTCGTTGGCCCGCTGGACCGCCGTACCGAGCGAGGTGAGGATGTCGGAGCCCGGGACGTCGTCATCGAGCTGGACGAGGGTGGAGATCACCTCGGAACTGGCGACCTCGCCGGCCGCCTGGCCGCCCATGCCGTCGGCGATCGCGAGGAGACGGGGACCGGCGTAGCCGGAGTCCTCGTTGCCCTCCCGGATCATGCCCTTGTGCGATCCGGCGGCGAAGCGCAGGGACAGACTCATGCGCACCTCACCCGTCGGTTCGGGGTACAGCCGGTCTCGAGCCACACTGCCCACCCTCCGGTCGGGAGCCTGGCCGGGTCCGATGCCCGGACCCCCGCGGCTCGCTCGCTCCGCTCGCTCATTGTCGTACTACTTCCGCAGCTCGATGACGGTCTTGCCGATCCGGATCGGCGCGCCCAGCGGAACGGGCGTCGGGGTGGTGAGGCGGGTCCGGTCCAGGTACGTGCCGTTGGTGGACCCGAGATCCTCGACGATCCACTGGCCGTCACGGTCGGGGTAGATCCTGGCATGCCTGCTGGACGCGTAGTCGTCGTCCAGCACGATCGTTGAATCGTGGGCACGGCCCAGCGTGATGGTCTGCCCCTGAAGGGCCACCGTGGTGCCGGTGAGCGTGCCCTCGGAGACGACCAGCTTGGTCGGTGCACCCCGGCGCTGGCGGCCGGGCTGCTGGCGCTGCGGCGGCGGTGCCGCGTTCTGGCGTCCCTGGGGCGGACGTGCGTCGTTCGCGGTGCGGCGTGAGCCGCGCTGCGTGACGCGCGTTCCGAACAGGTCGCTGCGAATGACCTGGACGGCCACGATCACGAACAGCCACAGAACAGCCAGGAAACCTAGCCGCATGACCGTCAGGGTCAGCTCTGACATTGCCCCCGCTTCACCCTTCGGCTTGCCGGTAAACGATGGTGGTGCTGCCCACGACGATCCGCGAGCCGTCGCGGAGCGTAGCGCGGGTGGTGTGCTGCCCGTCTACCACGATGCCGTTGGTAGACCCGAGATCCTGGATCGTCGAGGGCGTTCCGGTCCTGATCTCACAGTGCCGGCGGGAGACGCCGGGGTCGTCGATCCGCACATCGGCGTCGGTGCTGCGGCCCATGACCAGAGTCGGGCGGGAGATCTGGTGGCGGGTGCCGTTGATCTCGATCCAGCGCCGCACCTGCGCGTTCGGCGGGGAGGCGGGAGTAGCCGGCGGACGCCGGTCGGAACCGCCGTGACGCCCGGCGCCCGGCGGCGGGCCGGCGGGCATGGGCGGGGCGGAGGTGGGAGGGTAGCCGTAACCGCCGCCCGGGCCCTGCGGGGCGGAGCGGCCGGGGTACCCCTGCTGGGGGGACTGGCCGCCGTAGCTCTGGCCCTGCGCCGGTCCTTGGCCCTGCGCCGGTCCCTGCCCCTGTGACGAACTGGACGCCAGCGTGCGGCTGCGGACCCGGTAGAGACCGGTGTCGAGGTCCTCGGCCTTCTCCAGGTGCACCTTGATGGGGCCCATGAAGGTGTACCGCTGCTGCTTGGCGTAGTCCCGGACGAGGCCGGAGAGCTCGTCGCCCAGCTGGCCGGAGTACGGGCTCAGGCGCTCGTAGTCGGGAGCGCTGAGCTCGACGATGAAGTCGTTGGGGACGACGGTGCGCTCACGGTTCCAGATGGTGGCGTTGTTGTCGCACTCCCGCTGGAGGGCACCCGCGATCTCGACCGGCTGGACCTCGGACTTGAAGACCTTGGCGAAAGTGCCGTTGACCAGACCTTCGAGACGCTGCTCGAAGCGCTTCATCACTCCCATGGGGCACCTCCTCCGGTGTCATCGTCCCTGTACTGCTTACTGATCGTATCCACGCGTCGGGAAATCGGCTGGTTCCCCTTGTCTGCCCTGTGGATGAGTGTCCCCCCTCACACGGATCGTAGAGGCGGCCTCCTCACAGTGTCCCGCACCTCGGACGCACTCAGGAGGAGTGGGGGGCGCCCTCGGAGGTTCCCGCTTCCTTTCGGACGTTCTGCGGACACCGGCCGAGCGTGCGGCGAGTGCCCGGTGATCGGGCGGCGAAACAACGGATGTGAATCCACCCTGTCCAGCGTGCTAATCTTCCGGATGTCGCCAGGCGCTCGCACCGAAAAGTGAGAGAGTCTGGAAACACCACTCTTGCGCGAGTGGCGGAACGGCAGACGCGCTGGCTTCAGGTGCCAGTGTCCTTAGGGACGTGGGGGTTCAAATCCCCCCTCGCGCACAAGAAAGAAGCCCCCCAGGCATCGCTCTGGGGGGCTTCTTCAGTTCAGGGCGGCCCCTCTTCTCTGTGTTTGGTTTCACGTGAAACGCCCGTTTCGCGTGTGCGGGTGCGGAGGGTCTGAGCCTCCGGGCCGGCGGGGCAGGGTCCGGCCGCCGGAGCCCACCCGCAGGGGGCAGACGGCGGTCGGGGTGCGGCGGTACGGTCGGCGGCAGTTGATGTTCGGGCAGGTGCCCGGCGGCTGCGCCGGGCGGGGTCGGGGGAGGCTGCGCGCCATGGAAGCGACCGGGACGGGACTGCCGCCGGTGCGACTCGTCGAACCCGCCGGCGGGGGTGCCGCGGCGGGGACCGCGCTTCCCGCTGAGGCGGACGGGCCGCGCATACCGGCCGTGCCGGGGTTCGCCCGCCGTACGGACAGGGCTTGCGCGGAGGCCGAGGGGCGGCCGAAGGGGAAGGCGCTGCGGGCGCGGGTGCCCCGGTCCGCTCACGCGACGCTGGACCTGCCGGCCGGGCGGCCGGACGCGGTGCGCGCGGTCGAGGAATCCAACCGGGGCCGGGTGGCGGAGCTGACGCCGATACGGGTGGGCCGGATGGCCGCCACCCCCTTCGCCTTCCTGCGCGGCTCCGCCGGGCTGATGGCCCATGACCTGGTGGGCACCCCGGTCACCGGCGTCGCCGCCCAGCTCTGCGGCGACGCGCACGCGGCCAACTTCGGGCTGTACGGGGACGCGAGGGGCGGCCTCGTCATCGACCTGAACGACTTCGACGAGACCGTGGTCGGGCCCTGGGAGTGGGACCTCAAGCGTCTGGCGACCTCGCTGGTGCTCGCGGGCAGGGAGGCCGGTGGAGACGAGGAGACCTGCCGCAAGGCCGCGTACGACACCGTGGGGGTCTACCGGCGGACGATGCGGCTGCTGGCCCGGATGCCCGCCCTCGACGCGTGGAACGCCATGGCGGACGAGGAGCTCGTCTCCCACACCGACGCGCGGGATCTGCTCGGCACCCTGGAGCGGGTCTCCGAGAAGGCCCGCAACAACACCAGTGCCCGCTTCGCGGCGAAGTCCACCGAGGACTGCGAGGACGGTGGCCGCCGCTTCGTGGACGCGCCGCCGGTGCTGCGCAGGGTCCCGGACGCGGAGGCCGCAGCCGTGGCGGCGGGACTGGGGGACTATCTGGGGACCGTCTCCGCGGACCGGCTGCCACTGCTGGCCCGGTACGCGATCCATGACGTGGCGTTCCGGGTGGTCGGGACCGGCAGCGTGGGCACCCGCTCGTACGTGGTGCTGCTGCTGGACCACCGGGGGGAGGCGTTGGTGCTCCAGGTGAAGGAGGCCAGGCCCTCGGTGCTCGGGCCGCATCTCGCCGCTGTGGGGTTCGAGGTGCCGGAGGTCGCGCACGAGGGGCGGCGCGTGGTGCTCGGGCAGAAGCGGATGCAGGTCGTCAGTGACCATCTGCTGGGCTGGACGACGGTGGACGGCCGGCCTTTCCAGGTGCGGCAGTTCAGGAACCGCAAGGGCAGCGTCGACCCGGCCGCCCTGGCCGCCGACCAGGTCGACGACTACGGCCGGATGACCGGGGCGCTGCTGGCGCGGGCCCATGCCCACAGCGCGGACCCGAGGGTGCTGGCGGGCTACTGCGGGAAGAACGACGAGCTGGACGAGGCGGTGGCGGCCTTCGCGGTGGCCTACGCGGACCGCACGGAGGCGGACCACGGGGAGCTGGTGCGGGCGATCGGGGCGGGGCGGATCGCCGCGGAGCGGGGCGTGTAGCGGGGGGCCGGCTGCCTGCGGGGCGCCCCGCAGGCAGCGGGGGCAGGACGCCTGCTGCGTGACCGTGTGTCCTCGGCGGCGGGCCGGGGCCATACGCTGGGCGGGTGAGCCACGAAGCCGCCGGGGTGCCGATCTCCCGGAACGACGATGACCCGCAGGACGAGGCACGGCCGGACGCCGGGCGGCCGGGTGACGCGGGACGGGATGCCGACCGCGGGCACGAGGCGGAGGCGGGCGCCGGCGTCGGCGCCGACGAGCCCGGGAGCGGCTCGTCGGCGGCCGGTGAGGCCGGGGACGGTGCGTCCGGGGACGGAACGCGGGAGCGGCCCGAGGCGCGGCTCGCGCAGGCGGTGCGGGCGGCCGAGCAGGCGCTGATCGAGTTCGAGATCGCGGTGGAGACGTTCCGGGTCGAGGTGGAGAACTTCTCCCGGCTGCACCATCAGCGGCTCGGCCCGATGTACGCGCGGCTGGACGAGCTCGACGCGCAGATCGCCGAGGCGCGGGCGGCGAAGACCGGTGATCCCGAGGACCTGCGCAAGGCGGAGGAGGCGCGGGCGGTCGTGATGCCCATGCCCGGCGTGGACGAGCTGTTCCACGACTGGATGGACTCCGAGGGCCTGTCCCCCGAGGCGTCGGCCATGCTGACCGACCAGACGGTGCGCCCGCCCAAGCGGGTCCGCCCCACCGACGAGGTGCGCAAGCTGTACCGCGACCTGGTCCGCAAGGCGCACCCGGACCTGGCCCAGGACGAGGCGGAGCGGGTCAGGCGGGACGAGTTCATCGCGCGCGTCAACACCGCCTACGGGCGCGGGGACGAGGCCCTGCTCAACGAACTGGCCGAGGAGTGGGCGGCGGGGCCGGCCGCGCCGCGGCAGGAGCTGAGCGAGGCAGAGGAGCTCTACGCCCGGCTGGACTGGCTGACCCGGCGCAAGGAACTGCTGACGGACTGGGCGCAGGAACTCGAGGAGAGCGCGATCGGCGCCATGCTGCGAATGGCCCCGGACGACCCGGACCATCTGCTGGAGGAGATCGCCGAACAGCTGCTGGGCGAGGTCTCGCAGCGGGAGGCGGAGCTCGCGGCTCTGGTGCAGTAGCGTTTTCGGTGGCCCCGAGCGCACTGATTCGGTGACCCCGAGCGCACCTGACGAGAGAAGGCATGACCCATGAATTTCGGCCCGCTTCCCACGGTCGATGTCGCGTCCGTCCCGGCGGACGGCCTCGTGCTGGACGTCCGGGAGAACGACGAGTGGGCGGCCGGACACGTCGAGGGCGCCCTGCACATCCCCATGAGCGACTTCGTGGGCCGCTTCGGTGAGGTGACCGAGGCGGTGGAGGACGGCCGGCGCGTGCACGTGATGTGCCGGGTCGGCGGCCGGTCCGCCCAGGTCACCCAGTACCTGGTGCAGCAGGGGATCGACGCCGTCAACATCGACGGCGGCATGCTCGCCTGGGACGGTGCGGGCCGCCCGATGGTCACCGACAACGGTGCCCCGGCCTTCGTCGCCTGACGCGGCCCGCCTCCGACTCGCCCCGGCCTTCCGGAGCCCGGGGCGTCAGCGGTCGAAGTCGAGCTCCACCTCCTCGGTGACCGGATGGGACTGGCAGGCCAGTACGTACCCCGCGTCCGTCTCCTCCGGCTCCAGCGCGTAGTTGCGGTCCATCCGCACCTCGCCGGAGACCAGGAACGCCCGGCAGGTGCCGCAGACGCCGCCCTTGCACGCGTACGGAGCGTCCGAGCGGCTGCGCAGCACCGTCTCCAGCAGCGACTCGCCCCCTTCCACCGGCCAGGTGCCGGACCGGCCGTCGAGCGTCGCCGTCAGGGTGCCGCCGATGGGCGATTCGACCCGGGGCCCCACGGGCGCGGCGGGGGTCTCCTCGACGTGGAAGATCTCCTGGTGGACGCGGGAGCGGTCCACGCCCAGCCCGTGCAGCGCGACCTCGGCGGCCCGGACCAGGCCCAGCGGCCCGCACAGGAACCAGCCGTCGATCTCCGCCACCGGCAGCAGCGCAGGCAGCAGTCCGGAGAGCCGTTCGGCGTCCAGCCGGCCCGAGGGCAGACCCGCCTGCTGCTCCTCCCGGGACAGGGCGGTGACCAGCTGGAACCGGTCCGGATAGCGGTCCTTCAGGTCGGCGACCTCGTCCAGGAACATCGTCGAGGCAGCCGTCCGGTCGCTGCGGACCAGGCAGAACGTGGCGCTCGGCTCCCGGGCGAGCAGGGTGGCCGCCATGGACAGCACCGGGGTGATGCCGCTTCCGCCGACGACCGCCGCGAACTGCCCGGCGCGGGGCGTCAGGACGAAGCGCCCCATCGGGGGCATCGCCTCGATCGTGTCCCCGACCAGCAGCTCCTTGAGCGCGTACGTGGAGAACGCACCGCCGTCCACGAGGCGGATGCCCACCCGCAGCGCCGGACCGGCCGAGGTCTCGGGGGCCGGCGCGCAGATCGAGTACGAGCGGCGGACCTCCTGGCCGTCCACGGTGTAGCGGACGTTGAGATGCTGGCCGGGCTTGTGCCGGAAGGTCTCGTGCAGGCCGGGCGGGACGGCGAGGGTGACGGCCACCGAGTCGTCCGTGAGCCGCTCGATCCCGCTGACCCGGAGCGGATGGAACATCTACAACTCCTTGAAGTGGTCGAACGGCTCCTGGCAGGCAACGCAGCGCCTGAGCGCCTTGCACGCCGTGGAGGAGAACCGGCTCAGCAGCTCCGTCTCGGTGGAGCCGCAGTGCGGGCAGCGCACGGACAGGGCCAGCGGCACCGGGCCGCCGGACGCGGAGTCGTGCGGCCGGGGCGGGGCTATGCCGAACTCCGCCAGCTTCCGGCGTCCTTCGGCGCTGATGTCGTCCGTCGACCAGGCGGGCGACAAGACCGTCTCCACGGACACCTCTGCCACGCCGTGGTCGTGCAGCACGCGCTCGATGTCCGCGGACATCGCCTCGATCGCCGGGCAGCCGGTGTACGTCGGGGTGAGCCTGACCGTGACATGGTCCGTGTCGTGCACCTCCACGCCCCGGACCACACCCAGGTCCTCCAGCGTCAGCACGGGCAGCTCCGGGTCGGGGACGGAGCCCGCGAGGCTCAGCAGCTCCTCCTCGACGGCGGTCCAGGTCACCATGACGCCCCCGGGTGGCTGCGGTGCAGGTGCTGCATCTCGGCGAGCATCCGGCCGAAGGACTCCGTGTGGATGCCCTGCCGGCCGGCGCCCGCCGTCCAGGCACCGGACTGCGGGCCCGTCGGCACGGTCAGGGCGGCCCGGCCGAGGACGTCGGTGACAGCCTCCAGCCAGCGGCTGTGCAGCGCCTGCCAGTCGACGTCGACGCCTTCGACCGGCTGGAACAGCTCGCCGGTGAAGCGCCACAGCGCGTCCACCGCCCGCTGCGTCCGCTCGTGGCTCTCGTCCGTCCCGTCACCGAGGCGGAGCGTCCACTGCTCGGCGTGGTCCCGGTGGTAGGCGACCTCCTTGACCGCCTTGGCCGCGATTCCCGCGAACGGTCCGCCGCCGGCCGCCAGCTGCTCGTACAGCCCCTGCTGGTGGACCGAGAAGAAGAGCTGCCGGGCGATGGTGTGGGCGAAGTCGCCGTTCGGCTGTTCGACCAACTGGACGTTGCGGAAGGCGCGCTCCTCGCGGAGGTAGGCCAGTTCGTCCTCGTCGCCCACGAGCGAGAGCAGCAGCCGGGCCTGGCCCAGCAGGTCGAGGGCGATGTTGGCGAGGGCGACCTCCTCCTCCAGCACCGGGGCGTGGCCCGCCCACTCCCCCAGCCGGTGCGACAGCACCAGCGCGTCGTCGCCCAGGGCGAGGGCCGCGGTCACAGGTGCTTCACCCCGTCCGGGATCTCGTAGAACGTGGGGTGCCGGTAGGGCTTGTCACCGGCCGGTTCGAAGAACGAGTCCTTCTCGTCCGGCGAGGACGCGGTGATCTGGGAGGAGGGCACGACCCAGAGGGAGACCCCCTCGGACCGGCGGGTGTAGAGGTCGCGGGCGTTGCGCAGGGCCATCTCGGCATCCGGCGCGTGGAGGCTGCCTGCGTGGGTGTGGGAGAGCCCGCGCCGCGAGCGGACGAACACCTCCCACAGCGGCCAGTCCGTCGAGCTGCTCATGCTGTCGCCTTTCCGTTCCGTACGGCCGGGTCCGCGCCGGGCGTGTGCTTGCGGGCGTATGCGGTGGCGGCTTCGCGGACCCAGGCGCCTTCCTCGTGCGCCCGGCGGCGCTGGGTGAGGCGCTGCTCGTTGCACGGCCCGTTGCCCTTCAGGACCTCCTGGAACTCGGTCCAGTCGATCGCGCCGAAGTCGTGCCTGCCGCGTTCCTCGTTCCACCGGAGGTCCGGGTCGGGGAGGGCCAGGCCGAGTGCCTCGGCCTGGGGGACGCAGATGTCCACGAAACGCTGCCGCAGTTCGTCGTTGGAGTGCCGCTTGATCTTCCAGGCCATCGACTGAGCCGAGTGGGCCGAGGCGTCGTCCGGCGGGCCGAACATCATCAGGGAGGGCCACCACCAGCGGTTCACCGCGTCCTGGGCCATCTCGTGCTGTGCGGCGGTGCCGTTGCTCAGCGCGAGGAGCAGTTCGTACCCCTGGCGCTGGTGGAACGACTCCTCCTTGCAGATGCGGACCATCGCGCGCGCGTAGGGGCCGTAGGAGCAGCGGCAGAGGGGCACCTGGTTGGTGATCGCGGCGCCGTCCACGAGCCAGCCGATGGCGCCCACGTCCGCCCAGGTCAGCGTCGGGTAGTTGAAGATCGACGAATAGCGCTGCCGCCCCGCGTGGAGCTTGTCCAGCAGCTCCTCGCGGCCGGTGCCCAGGGTCTCGGCCGCGCTGTACAGATACAGGCCGTGGCCCGCCTCGTCCTGCACCTTGGCCATGAGGATCGCCTTGCGGCGCAGCGAGGGGGCCCGGGTGATCCAGTTGGCCTCCGGCTGCATGCCGATGATCTCGGAGTGGGCGTGCTGGGCCATCTGCCTGACCAGCGAGGCGCGGTACGCGTCGGGCATCCAGTCGCGCGGCTCGATGCGCTCGTCGGCCGCCACCGCCGCGTCGAAAGCTTCCTGGAGGGCCGCGTCGGGCCCCTTTTCGCCGCCTGCTGCCGTCTGCGCTGTCTGGCTCGCAGTCCCTGCCGCCATCCCGGACTCCCTACCGACCGATCGTTCGGTTCAATGTCTTCAATGGTGAGTCCGGGGCCCGTAGGGTGTCAACCCTGTGGATAACCGACGCGATCGGGGCGGGATGGAATCGGACGACGGCAGGGACTCCCGCGGCGGGGGCGGGCCCGTGACCGCCGTCGAGGCGCCCCCGGCGCCGGGCGGAATGGACGGGCTCTCGTTTCCGTACCAGATCGTCGCCGCTGTGGCGCTCGCCGCCTTCGCGGTGCTCGCCTGCGTGCAGCTGGCCATGGTCTTCCTGTACGTCGCCCCCTCCAACACGCTGACCAAGCAGCACGGCGCGGCGGTGGACGAGTGGGTGTACCCCGAGTTCGAACAGAACTGGAAGCTCTTCGCGCCCAACCCGTTGCAGCAGAACGTGTCCGTTCAGGTGCGGACCGAGACAGCCGGCCCCGGCGGCCCCCGCACGTCGGCGTGGCGGAACCTCTCCGCCGAGGACGGCCGGGCGATACGCGGAAATCTGCTGCCCAGCCACGTCCAGCAGAACGAACTCCGCCGGGCCTGGGACTTCTACGTCGGATCGCACGACGACAAGAACCGGGCCAACGGCCTGCGCGGCACTCTGTCCGAGAAGTACGTCCGCCGCCTCGTGATGCTGCGCCTCGGCGGCCAGAACGGCAGCGGGACCATCCTGAGGATTCAGGTCAGGTCCGAGACACGGGCCGTCGCGGCGCCCGAGTGGAGCGACGAGAAGATCAGCACCGGCCCCTCCTATCGCGTTCTGCCCTGGTGGAAGGTCACCGCCGACGACCTGCCCGAGGAGGCGGGACAGTGAGCACGCCCCACCCGGCCCGCGGCCTCGCCGGCTCCATCCAGCGCGTCACGGCCTCGGCCCTCGGCCCCTACCAGAGCGCCGTCATCCGTATCGGCTTCTCGGCCACCTTCCTGCTGTTCCTGCTCCGTGAGCTGCCCCACCGGCACGAGATGTACGGTCCGGACGCGCCCTGGCACTGGGATTTGGCGCGGCAGCTGATATCCGGGAACCAGGCGTTCACGACCCTCATGTGGTCCGACAGCGCGCTCTGGTTCGAGATCGTTTACGGGCTGGCGCTGCTCTCGTCCCTCCTGCTGATGCTCGGCTGGCACACCCGTGCCGTCTCCGTGGTCTTCATGGCCGGAGTGCTCTCGCTGCAGAACCGCAGCATCTTCATGGGCGACGGCGGCGACAACGTCCTCCACCTGATGGCCATCTACCTCATGCTGACCCGCTGCGGGCAGGTCTGGTCGCTGGACGCCCGGCGGGCGAGGCGCCACGGATCCGCGGGGTACGCCGGCCAGGCGGCCGGTGGGCGGCTGGCCCCCGGGGAGCCGGCCGGGATCGTGCTGTGGGTGGTGCTCGGGGCCGTCCTGGCGGGGGCCTCGGGAGCGGGCGGTCTGGGCGGCACCGTGTGGCTGCCGTTCCTCCTGTGGTGCCTGTGGATCGGCCAGGGCGCCTGGTGGGCCGTGAACCGGTACGCGCCGCGCAACGAGCTCCGTACCCTCCTCGACGTCATCGCCAACCTCGCCCACAACGCCACTCTCGTCGTGATCATGGCCGAGGTCTGCCTGATCTACGCGACGGCGGGCTGGTACAAGATCCAGGGCTCGCGCTGGCAGGACGGGACCGCGCTGTACTACCCGCTCAAGCTGGAGTACTTCACGCCGTGGCCCGCACTGTCGGACCTCCTGGCCTCCAGCGGCGTCATGGTCATGGTGCTGTCGTACGCCACGGTCATCGTGCAGGTGGCCTTCCCGTTCACCCTCTTCAACCGGCGCGTGAAGAACGTCCTGCTCGGCGCGATGATCTGTGAGCACGCGGGGATCGCGCTCCTGCTGGGACTGCCGTTCTTCTCGATGGCCATGATCACCGCGGACGCCGTTTTCCTGCCGACCGCCTTTCTGGCGTGGCTCGGCGGGCGGGTGACCACCGGGCGTGAGCGGTTGTTCCGGCGCCGGGGGCGGGTGCCGGCGCCGCGTGCCGCCGCCGACGGCCGGGAGGCACCGGAGCCCGGTGGAGACGGGAGCCATACCCTCGTCGGGTGAGCAGTGAGACCGGCAGTACCGGTGAGAACAGCGGCAACGGCGCGCCCGCGCCCGTGCCCGTGAGCGACGAGCCCGCGCAGTACGACGAGGGGTTCGGGACGGAGATCGGTGTCGGGCCGCATCCGCTGCCCTGGCCCGAGGGCGAGCGGTACGACCCCGAACTGCTGGCCGGTGGCGACCGGCGCAACGTGGGCGACGGGTACCGGTACTGGACCCGTGAGGCGATCGTCGCCGACCTCGATCTGCGCCGCCACGATTTTCACGTGGCCGTGGAGAACTGGGGCCATGACTTCAACATCGGGTCCGTCGTGCGGACCGCGAACGCGTTCCTGGCCAAGGAGGTGCACATCGTCGGGCGGCGGCGCTGGAACCGGCGCGGGGCGATGGTCACCGACCGCTACCAGCATGTCCGGCACCACCCCGACACCGAGAGTCTGACCGCCTGGGCGGCGGCCGAGGGGCTGCCGATCATCGGGATCGACAACCTGCCGGGGGCGGTGCCGTTGGAGCGGACGGTGCTGCCTCGGCGGTGCGTCCTCCTGTTCGGGCAGGAGGGGCCCGGGTTGACGGAGGAGGCTCGACGGTGCGCGGAGATGGTGTGCTCCATCGCGCAGTTCGGGTCTACTCGGTCGATCAATGCGGGGGCCGCGGCGGCGATTGCCATGCATGCGTGGGTGGCGCGGTATGCGGTGATTCCTGGGTGAGGTGGGGCGGGGCGGGGTGGGGCGCCTGCGGCGGGCCTTGTCCCCTACCCGCCCCTTCCCGAAACCGGGGCTCCGCCCCGGACCCCGCGCCTCAAACGCCGGCGAGGCTGGGATGCACGCGGGCGAGGGCTGGGATTCGCGCCGGCGAGGCCGGGATGCACCCCGGTGAAGCTGGGGTGCACGTCGGCAAGGCCGGGATTCGGGCCGGCGAGGGCTGGGACGCACCCGGTAGAGCTGGGATGCACGTCGGCGAGGCTGGGAGTCGCGCCGGCGAGGACTTGGATCCGCGCCGGCGAGGACTTGGATCCGCGCCGGCGAGGCTGGGTTTCCCGGCGGCTTCAGTTCTGGCGGCGTACCTCGATCGTGCGGAAGCGGTTGGAGACGAAGGCGCCGTCGCAGAGGGCCGCGTTGGCCGCGGGGTTGCCGCCTGAGCCGTGGTAGTCCGAGAAGGCTGCCGTCTGGTTGACGTACACGCCGCCGGTGAGGTTCAGGGAGAGCTGGGCGGACTCGTCCAGGCAGACGTCCTCCACCGCGCGCTCCACATCCGGGGACGTCGTGTACGCGCCGACCGTCATCGCGCCCTTCTCGCGGATCGTGCGGCGCAGCAGCTCCAGGGCGTCCGCCGTCGAGTCGACCGCGACCGCGAAGGAGACCGGGCCGAAGCATTCCGAGAGGTAGGGGGCCTCGCCGTCCGTCTTGGCGGCGTCGAGCTTGACGATCAGGGGGGTGCGGACAGTGGCGTCCGGGAAGTCCGGGTTGGCCACCTCGCGGGACGGGAGGGCGACCTCGCCCAGGTGGGCCGCCGACTCCAGGCGGGCCTTCACCTCCGGGTTGACCAGGGCACCCAGCAGGCCGTTGGCCCTGGCGTCGTCGCCCAGGAGACCGGTGACGGCGGCGGCGATGTCGCCGACCACGTCGTCGTACGACTTGTCGCCGGCGTCCGTGGTGATGCCGGAGCGCGGGATGAGCACGTTCTGCGGGGTGGTGCACATCTGGCCGCTGTACAGGGAGAACGAGAACGCCAGGTTGGCGAGCATGCCGCGGTAGTCGTCCGTGGAGTCGACGACGACCGTGTTGACGCCGGCCTTCTCCGTGTAGACCTGGGCCTGGCGGGCGTGGGCCTCCAGCCAGTCGCCGAACTCCGTGGAGCCCGTGTAGTCGATGATCTTGACCTCGGGGCGGACCGCCAGCGTCTTGGCGATGCCCTCGCCCGGGCGCTCGGCGGCCAGGGCGACGAGGTTGGCGTCGAAGCCGGCCTCGGCGAGCACCTCGCGCGCCAGCTGGACCGTGAGGGCCAGCGGGAGCACCGCCCGGGGGTGGGGCTTGACCAGGACCGGGTTGCCCGTGGCGAGGGAGGCGAAGAGACCCGGGTAGCCGTTCCAGGTGGGGAAGGTGTTGCAGCCGATCAGCAGCGAGATCCCGCGGCCCGCCGGGATGAACGTCTTGTGCAGCGCGAGCGGATCGCGCTTGCCCTGCGGCTTCGACCAGTCGGCCGTCCGGGGCGCGCGGAGCTGCTCCTCGTAGGCGTAGGCGACGGCTTCGAGGCCGCGGTCCTGGGCGTGCGGGCCACCGGCCTGGAACGCCATCATGAACGCCTGGCCGCTGGTGTGCATCACGGCGTGGGCGAACTCATGGGTGCGGGCGCTGATCCGCGCCAGGATCTCCAGACAGACCAGGGCCCTGGTCTCCGGGCCCGCCTCGCGCCAGGCCGGCATGCCCGCGCGCATGGCCGGGAGCAACACGTCCAGGTCCGCGTGCGGGTACTCGACGCCGAGCTCGGGGCCGTACGGAGAGACCTCCCCGCCCGTCCAGCCGTCGGTGCCCGGCTGCCCCAGGTCGAGCCGGCCGCGCAGCACGGCGTCGAAGGCGGCCTTGCCCTCGGCGGCGCCGAGGCTTCCGGGAGCGCCGCCCTCTCCGTACGCCTTCGGGTGTTCGGGGTGCGGGGACCAGTAGTCACGCGTGCGGATCGCTTCGAGGGCCCGGTCCAGGGTGGGGCGGTGCTTCTCGGACAGCAGGTGCGGGGAGAGCTCGGCGGCCATGACGGACCAACTCCTCATCGAGCTGGGCAGGGACGGGCGGACAGAGTTAGAGTAACCGAACGATCGGTCGGGACAAGGGGGCCCACGAGACCTGTGGACAACTCGTAGGGGAGGATCGCGGACATGACCACGGCCAAGCGGGACACGTACACACCGGAGACTCTGCTGACCGTCGCCGTCCGTGTGTTCAACGAGCGCGGCTACGACGGCACGTCCATGGAGCACCTGTCCAAGGCGGCCGGAATCTCCAAGTCGTCCATCTACCACCATGTCGCCGGCAAGGAGGAGCTGCTGCGCCGAGCGGTCAGCCGGGCTCTCGACGGGCTGTTCGGGATTCTCGACGAATTGGGGGCGACGCGGGGCCGCGCCGTCGAGCGGGTCGAGTACGTCACTCGTCGTACCGTCGAGGTGCTGATAGCCGAACTCCCCTACGTCACGCTGCTGCTGCGGGTGCGGGGCAACACGAAGACCGAGCGCTGGGCCCTGGAGCGGCGGCGTGAGTTCGACCAACGGGTCGCCGAACTGCTGAAGGCGGCCGTCGCGGACGGCGATCTCCGCTCCGACGTGGACATACGGCTCGCGACGCGGCTGCTGTTCGGGATGGTGAACTCGCTCGTGGAGTGGTACCGGCCGCTGCCCGACGGCGGCGCGGACGGGGACCGCCTCGCCGACACGGTGGTGCGGCTGGCCTTCGACGGCATGAAGGCCGGTCCCGAACGCCGTTGACTACGGCATGGGCCCGGACGACCATCGCGCCCATGACCGCTGTGCTCCGGGTGCCCGGACTCCTCTGTGCCGCCGCCCTGTTCCTCACGGCCTCGCTGGCAGGCTGTTCGTCGGACGGCGGGGGCGGCAAGGACGACGACGCCGGCGGTGGCGCATCGGCAGGGACGCCGGACGACTTCGGCTGTCTGACGCCGGAGGAGGCCGAGCGGGCGTCGATCACCTTCCCGAGCGAGGACGGCTCCGAAACCGGTGCGTACGCGCCGCGCGGAGGCTCGGGCGCCGGGATCGTGCTCGCACACCAGTCAGACGGCACGGCCTGCCAGTGGAAGGACAAGGCCGACGAGCTGAACAAGGCCGGCTACCGCGTGCTCGCGGTCAACTCGACCGGACCGGAGGTTGCCGAGATCATCGGTGCCGCAGGTTATCTGCGGGACAAGGGTGCCGAGAAGCTCCTGCTCATGGGCGCCTCCAAGGGCGGCACCGCGGTGCTCGCCGCGGCACCCCGGCTGAGCCCGCAGCCTGACGCGGTCGTCGCACTCTCCGCTCCGGAGCAGTACTCCAACATGAACGCCGTGGGGGCCGTGCCCGAACTGACCTCGCCCGTGATGTACATGGTCGGGGAACTGGACAGCGACTTCGGTGCCGGGGTGAAGGAGATGAACAGGAAGAGCGTGAAGTCGTCCGAGCACAAGCTGGTCTACGTGCGGGACGAGAGCGCTCACGGGGTGGCCCTGCTCTACGACGACACGCGCTGGGCCACCGTGCGCGACTTCCTCGCGAAGTACGGGTCCTGACCTGCCCGTATCCGCTCAGGCGAGCTCCATGGGGCGGTCCGGGCCGGGGTCCAGGTCCGTTTCCTCGAACACCAGCAGCGTGCGCGTGGAGAGCACTTCCGGGATGGCCTGGATACGGGTCAGCACCAGCTCGCGCAGCGTCCGGTTGTCCGGCGTGTGCACCAGGAGCAGAACGTCGAAGTCGCCGCTGACCAGCGCGATGTGGGTGGCTCCCGGCAGGGCCTGAAGCTGTTCTCGGACGGTCCGCCAGGAATTCTGGACGATCTTGAGCGTGATGTACGCGGATGCGCCCTGCCCCGCCCGCTCGTGGTTCACCCGCGCGCCGAAGCCCCGGATCACGCCGTCCTCGATGAGCCGGTTGATCCGCGCGTACGCGTTCGCGCGCGATACGTGGACCCGGTCGGCCACCGACCGTATCGAGGCGCGTCCGTCCGTCTGGAGCAGTCGCAGGATGGCGTGATCGATGGAATCGAGCGGGCGCGCCGGTGGAACCTGGCCCGGCCCCTCGGCCCCCTCGGCCATTTGTTCAGCTGGCATGTTCCCGCGCCTCCCCGTCCTGGAC
Organism: Streptomyces sp. SAS_281; assembly: GCF_052542855.1. Lineage (NCBI taxonomy): Bacteria > Bacillati > Actinomycetota > Actinomycetes > Kitasatosporales > Streptomycetaceae > Streptomyces > Streptomyces sp. SAS_281. The sequence goes on along the minus strand of NZ_JBMNDO010000025.1, from coordinate 58,900 downwards.
GACCTGTCCCTATCCCAGGCTGTGGAAAACCGTTTGTCCACAGGCTGGCGGTGCCTGTAGCCAAAATGCGCTCGCGACCGAACAATCGGTAGGTGAGGCACGCCACACCTGTGCCTCACATCGTTTTCGATATATCACCATATGTCGACACCCCTCGATGCTCGGAGGTGCCTGTCATGACGGTCCAAGAGCTGCCCGGTGCGGCCGCCTACCGGCCCACGCCGCCCCCGGCCTGGAAGCCGCTGACCGATCCCGCGCCGCTGCTTCCGGACACGGAGCCGTACCGGGTCCTCGGTACGGACGCGGTGGCCGACGCCGACCCCGAGCTGCTGCTGCGGCTCTACGCGGAGCTGGTGCGCGGGCGGCGGTACAACGCCCAGGCGACGGCCCTGACGAAGCAGGGCCGGCTGGCGGTCTACCCGTCGAGCACGGGCCAGGAGGCGTGCGAGGTCGCCGCCGCCCTGGTCCTGGAGGAGCGGGACTGGCTGTTCCCGAGCTACCGCGACACGCTCGCGGCGGTGGCCCGGGGCCTCGACCCGGTCGAGGCGCTGACGCTGCTGCGGGGCGACCGGCACACCGGCTACGACCCGCGCGCGCACCGCATCGCCCCGTTGTGCACCCCGCTCGCCACCCAGTTGCCGCATGCCGTGGGTCTGGCCCACGCGGCGCGCCTGAAGGGCGACGACGTGGTCGCGCTGGCGATGGTCGGCGACGGCGGCACCAGTGAGGGCGATTTCCACGAGGCGCTGAACTTCGCGGCGGTCTGGAAGGCCCCGGTGGTCTTCCTCGTGCAGAACAACGGCTTCGCCATCTCGGTACCCCTGGCCAAGCAGACGGCGGCGCCGTCCCTGGCCCACAAGGCCGTGGGGTACGGCATGCCCGGCCGACTGGTCGACGGCAACGACGCGGCGGCGGTGCACCAGGTGCTCTCCGAGGCGGTCGCCCGGGCCAGGAGCGGCGGCGGTCCGACGCTGGTCGAGGCGGTCACGTACCGCATGGACGCCCATACGAACGCCGACGACGCGACCCGCTACCGCGTCGACAGCGAGGTCGAGGCGTGGCGGGACCACGACCCCCTCCAGCTCATGGAGCGCGAGCTGACCGGGCGCGGCCTGCTCGACGACGAGGGGGTGGAAGAGGCACGGGCGGCCGCCGAGCGGATGGCCGCGGCGCTGCGGGAACGGATGAACGCGGACCCGGTGCTCGACCCGATGGACCTCTTCACCCATGTGTACGCGGAGCAGACGGCGCAGCTGCGGGAGCAGGCGGCCCGGCTGCGGCAGGAGCTGGCCGCGGAGAACGACCAGCACGGCACGGAAGACGGGGGAGCGGCGCGATGACCACGGCAGCGGTGACGGCCGGGGAGCGGACGGCGAAGGCCAGGCCCGCCACCATGGCGCAGGCGCTGGGGCGCGCCCTGCGCGACTCGATGGCCGAGGACCCCACGGTGCACATCCTCGGGGAGGACGTCGGGACGCTCGGCGGGGTCTTCCGGATCACCGACGGCCTGGCGAAGGAATTCGGCGACGAGCGTTGCACGGACACCCCGCTCGCCGAGGCGGGCATCCTCGGGGCGGCTGTCGGCATGGCGATGTACGGGCTGCGGCCCGTGGTCGAGATGCAGTTCGACGCGTTCGCGTACCCGGCGTTCGAGCAGCTCCTCAGCCATGTCGCCAAGATGCGGAACCGGACGGGGGGCGCGATGCCGCTTCCGATCACCGTCCGGGTGCCCTACGGCGGAGGCATCGGAGGCGTCGAGCACCACAGCGACTCCTCGGAGGCGTACTACATGGCGACCCCCGGCCTCCACGTCGTCACCCCGGCCACGGTCGAGGACGCGTACGGGCTGCTGCGGGCCTCGATCGCCTCGGACGACCCGGTGGTCTTCCTGGAGCCGAAGCGGCTGTACTGGTCGAAGGCGGACTGGTCACCGGAGCACCCCACGGCCGTGGAGCCCATCGGCCGGGCCGTCGTGCGCCGCCCGGGCCGCAGCGCGACCCTGATCACGTACGGGCCGTCCCTGCCCGTCTGCATGGAGGCCGCCCAGGCGGCGGTCGAGGAGGGCTGGGACCTCGAAGTGGTCGACCTGCGCTCGCTGGTGCCGTTCGACGACGAGACCGTCGCCGCCTCGGTCCGGCGGACCGGGCGCGCGGTCGTCGTCCACGAGGCCACCGGCTTCGGAGGGCCCGGCGGCGAGATCGCGGCCCGGATCACCGAGCAGTGCTTCCACCACCTGGAGGCGCCGGTGCTGCGGGTCACCGGGTTCGACATCCCCTACCCTCCGCCGATGCAGGAGCGGCACCACCTTCCCGGTGTGGACCGGGTCCTCGACGCCGTCGCGCGGCTCCAGTGGGAGGCGGACAACTGATGCCTCAGGTTCTTGAGTTCAGGCTTCCGGATCTCGGTGAGGGGCTGACCGAGGCCGAGATCGTGCGCTGGCTGGTGGAGGTCGGGGACGTCGTCGCCATCGATCAGCCGGTCGTCGAGGTCGAGACGGCCAAGGCGATGGTGGAGGTGCCCTGCCCGTACGGGGGTGTGGTGACCGCCCGCTTCGGCGACGAGGGCGCCGAACTCCCGGTGGGCGCGCCGCTGCTGACCGTGGCCGTCGGATCGGCCGTGGAATCCACCGGGGGCGGTACGGACGCGGATTCCGGTACGGAGGATTCCGGGTCCGGGAACGTGCTGGTGGGGTACGGGACGGGGGCGCCGCCCGTGCGGCGCCGACGGGTCCGGCCGGACGGGCTGAAGGCCGCGGTCGCCGTGTCCGTGGCGCCCGTCGAGGCCCCGGCCCCTGCCCCGGCACCCGTCGCCGGCCCCGCGCCGGGGCCGGTCGCGGTCGTGTCGCCGCTGGTCCGCAGGCTCGCGCGCCAGCACGACCTGGATCTGCGCGGGCTCGCCGGGTCGGGTCCCGACGGGCTGATCCTGCGCGCCGATGTCGAGTCCGCGATCCGGTCGGCCGCCGAGGCGCCCGCTCCGGAGGCCGCCGCGTCCTCCGCGCCCGCCGGTGAGCGGGTCGCGCTGCGCGGTGTACGGGGAGCGGTCGCCGACAAGCTGGCCCGCAGCCGGCGGGAGATCCCCGACGCCACCTGCTGGGTCGACGCCGATGCGACCGAGCTGATGGCCGCGCGTGCCGCGATGAACGGTGCAGCCGGGGCCGGTGCGCCCAAGGTGTCGGTGCTCGCGCTCCTCGCCCGCATCTGCACGGCGGCCCTGGCCCGCCACCCGGAGCTGAACTCCACGGTGGACCAGGAGGCGCGCGAGATCGTCCGGCTGCCGCAGGTCCACCTCGGCTTCGCGGCGCAGACCGACCGGGGCCTGGTCGTTCCCGTCGTACGGGACGCCCACGCCCGCACCACGGAGTCGATCGGCGCCGAGATCGCCCGGCTGACCGAGGCGGCCAGAGCGGGCTCGCTGACACCGGCCGAGCTGACCGGCGGCACGTTCACGCTCAACAACTACGGGGTCTTCGGGGTCGACGGCTCGACGCCGATCATCAACCACCCCGAGGCCGCGATGCTGGGCGTCGGCCGGATCGTCCCCAAGCCGTGGGTGCACGGGGGCGAACTCGCCGTGCGCCAGGTCGTCCAGCTGTCCCTGACCTTCGATCACCGGGTCTGCGACGGCGGCACCGCCGGAGGCTTCCTGCGGTACGTGGCGGACTGCGTGGAGCGGCCGGCGCTGCTGCTGCGGAGCGTGTAGGGGCCGCAGGGGCCTCCTGGCGATGCGGGCCCGGCCGTCCGGAGGGGCGACCGGGCCCGCATACTCGGGGCATGACCGCCTACGACGCCATCGTTCTCGCCGGAGGGTCCGCCGAGCGGCTGGGCGGTGCCGACAAGCCCGCCGTGCGGGTGGGCGGTCGTCCGCTCCTCGACCGGGTCCTCGCGGCCTGCGCCGGCGCCGGGACCACCGTGGTGGTGGGGGACCGGCGGTCCACCGCGCGTGCGGTGACCTGGGCGCGCGAAGTCCCGCCCGGCGGGGGCCCGTTGGCCGCGCTGGGAGCCGGGATCCGGCACACCTCGGCGGATCGGGTGCTCGTGCTCTCCGCCGATCTGCCGTTCCTGGACGCCGGTACGGTCGCGGCACTGGTGGCCGCCTCGGAACGCAGGGGCGTCGAGGGCGCCCTGTGCTCCGACAAGGACGGGCGCGACCAGCCGCTCGTCGCCGTGTACCGGGGCGAGCCGCTCCGCCGCGAACTGGCCCTCCTCGCCGCCGAGCACGGGGGGCTGTGCGGGCTGCCGCTCAGGCTGCTCACGCGGGAGCTGACGCTGTGCCGGGTGGCGGCGGGCCCCCTCGCCTCGTTCGACTGCGACACCTGGGAGGACATCGCTTCGGCCCGGGCCCGCATCAGAGAACATGGGACGGTGCTGGACGAATGGATCACCGCAGTCAAGGAAGAACTCGGCATCGACCTCGACGTCGACACCGGCCTCCTGCTCGACCTCGCCCGTGACGCCGCCCATGGCGTTGCCCGGCCCGCCGCGCCGCTGACGACCTTCCTGGTCGGCTACGCGGCGGGGAAGGCTGGCGGCGACGGCGGAGGGCCCGAGGCAGTGGCGGAGGCCGCCCGCAAGGCGGCCGCGCTCGCGCTCCGGTGGGCGGACGAGAACGAGACACCGTGACCCGGCGCGTGGGCGCCGGAGGCGCCGGTGCTCCGGAAGACCCCTGTGGCGTCGGGTGCTCCGAGAGGGCCGGGAGGCCCGGGGAACCCGCCGATTCCGGCGGCTCCGGCGCGGACGCCGCTCACGCGGACGACCCTCGCGCCGGGGCCGACGCCCGCGCCGGGGCCGACCCCCGCGCCGCCACGGAAGGGCGCGCCGCTGCCGAGGCGAAGGCGCGGGCCGACGAGGAGCGGGCCGTCGCGCAGGCCCTGGCGCTCGTGAGCCGACAGGCGGCCCGCCCGGCCGACCCGCCGTCCGACAGGTCCGCCGGGCCGGCGCCGTCCGACAGGTCCGCCGGGCCGGCGGGCGACCGTCCCTCCCCCGTGCCGGGTGACTGGTTCGCCAGCCTCCACAGCGACTGGTCGGACGCGCCGGGCACCCCCGTCGCCGCGTCATCGGACCCTCGGCCCGGCGGCGATCCGTTGGGCGACGCCGGCCCCACGGGCCGGACGGGAGGCCGTGGCGCCGACGTGTCCGACGGCTCCCCAGGCGGGGACCGGCCGGGCTCCCGTGCCGGCGCGGCCCGGCGCGGCCACGTCTCCTGGCGCGCGGCCCGGGCCGTCGCCTCGCGGGCCGGGCAGCACGGTGCCGTGCGTACCGAGTGGCTCGGGCTCGGCGCGGCGCTGGGGCGGGTCCTGGGGGAGGCGCTGGTCGCGCTCACCGACTTGCCGTCCTTCGACACCTCGGCCATGGACGGGTGGGCCGTTGCCGGGCCGGGCCCCTGGAGCATCCGGGACGACGGCGGCATCCTCGCCGGGCACGGCGCGTCCGCCCAGTTGCCCGACGGGGTGGCCGTGCGCATCGCCACGGGTGCCCGTATCCCCGCTCAGGCCACCGCCGTCATCCGCAGCGAGCACGCGCACGCCGACGAGGCCAGGGGGGTCCTGTACGCGCGGCGGTCCGTGAGCCAGGGGCAGGACATCCGGCCGCGCGGCCAGGAGTGCCGGTCGGGCGAGACCCTGCTTCCCGCCGGCACGGTCGTCACGCCCGCCGTGCTCGGACTGGCCGCGGCCGCCGGGTACGACGAGCTGCCCGTCCGCGCCCGTCCGCGCGTCGACGTCCTGGTGCTGGGCGACGAACTGCTGACCGCCGGGCTGCCGCACGACGGGCTGATCCGCGATGCGCTGGGCCCCATGATCGGCCCCTGGGTGCACGCACTGGGTGCCGAGGTCACGCCACCGCAGCGCCTCGGCGACGACGCGGAGGCCCTGTGGAAGGCGCTCACCGGCTCCGAGGCCGACCTGATCATCACGACCGGCGGGACCGCCGCCGGCCCCGTCGACCACGTCCACCGCGTCCTCGACCGGATCGGGGCCGGGCTGCTGGTCGACGGGGTCGCGGTGCGGCCCGGCCATCCGATGCTGCTGGCCCGGCTCCCCTCGGACGGGCCCTGGCTCGTCGGACTGCCCGGCAACCCCCTGGCCGCCGTCTCCGGACTGCTCACCCTGGCCGGGCCGCTCCTCTGCGGACTGGCCGGCCGCACCCCCGACGACGCCTACCGGGTGGCCATACGCGACGATGTGCACGGGCATCCGCATGACACCCGGCTGGTGCCCGTGGTCCACCGGGCAGCCGGAGAACCCGGAACCGCGGGCGGGGCAGAGCACGTCGTACCACTGCACTACAACGGTCCCGCCATGCTGCGCGGGATCGCCGCCGCAGACGGGTTGGCCGTCGTGGAGCCGGGCGGGGTACGGTCCGGCACCGAGGTGGAGATCCTCGACCTACCGTGGACCTCGGCGACGCCGTGGACTGAAGGGTGTTTCACGTGAAACTTCCCGGCCAAGACGCGATGGCCAGGCGGGCGGACGAACAGGTCGTCCCCACCCGTGTGATGCTCCCGCGCCGGGTCGTGGACGGGCCGGCGCGCCAGGTGGCCAAGCGGCTGATGATGGCTCTGATGGTGCTGGCCATCACGGTGTTCATCGTCTGGATCGACCGGGACGGCTACCACGACGCGGCCGACGGCAAGGTCGACCTGCTGGACGCGGTGTACTACGCGACGGTCACCCTCTCCACCACCGGGTACGGCGACATCACCCCGTACAGCGACGGGGCCCGTCTCATCAATGTGGTCCTCGTGACACCGCTGCGCGTGCTCTTCCTCATCATCCTGGTCGGCACCACCCTTGAGGTCCTCACGGAGCGGACCCGTGAGGACTTCCGGCTGAAGCGTTGGAGAACCAACTTGCGTGACCACACTGTCGTCGTCGGGTTCGGCACGAAGGGCCGCTCGGCCATCCAGACCCTGTGCGCCACCGGGCTGAGCAAGGAACAGATCGTCATCGTGGATCCGGCGTCCAAGGTGATCGAGATCGCCAACGCCGAGGGCTTCACCGGTGTCGTCGGAGACGCCACGCGCAGCGATGTGCTGCTGCGGGCCGAGCTCCAGAAGGCCCGTCAGGTCATCATCGCCACCCAGCGCGACGACACCGCGGTGCTGGTCGCGCTGACCGCCCGCCAGCTCAACCGGAGCGCGAAGATCGTGGCCGCGGTCCGTGAGGAGGAGAACGCCCCGCTGCTGCGGCAGTCCGGCGCGGACGCCGTCATCACCAGTGCCAGTGCGGCGGGCCGGCTGCTCGGCCTCTCCGTGCTCAGCCCCAGCGCGGGCACGGTCATGGAGGACCTCATCCAGCAGGGCAGCGGACTCGATCTGGTCGAACGGCCGGTGATAAAGAGCGAGGTCGGCAAGGGCGTGCGGGAGACCGACGACCTCGTCGTCAACGTGCTGCGGGGCCACCGGCTCCTCGGCTACGACGACCCGGCGGCGAGCCCCTTGCAGCTGACGGACCGACTGATCACCATCGTCCGCGCCTCGAACGAGCCGCCCATCACCCCGCCGCACCAGGGCATGCCGCGTACCTGAGGCCGCCCCGCCCACGGAGTAGCCTCGCGACCATGCATGCGATCACGATCCCCGAACCCGGTGGCCCCGAGGCGCTCGTCTGGGCCGAGGTGCCCGATCCCGTCCCCGGCGAGGGCGAGGTCCTCGTCGATGTCGTGGCCAGTGCGGTCAACCGGGCCGATGTGCTCCAGCGGCAGGGCTTCTACAACCCGCCGCCGGGAGCGTCCGCCTACCCCGGCCTGGAGTGCTCCGGCCGTGTCTCGGCCCTCGGGCCCGGGGTCACCGGCTGGGCCGTCGGCGACGAGGTGTGCGCGCTCCTCGCGGGCGGCGGTTACGCGGAGAAGGTCGCCGTCCCGACGGGCCAGCTCCTCCCCGTGCCCAAGGGCCTCGACCTCGTGCGGGCTGCGGCGCTGCCCGAGGTGACGGCCACGGTCTGGTCCAACGTGTTCATGGTGGCCCACCTCCGGCCCGCCGAGACCCTGCTGGTGCACGGCGGCTCCAGCGGCATCGGCACGATGGCGATCCAGCTCGCCAAGGCCGTCGGCGCACGGGTCGCCGTGACGGCCGGCAGCCCCGACAAGCTCGCGCGCTGCGCGGAACTGGGCGCGGACATCCTGATCGACTACCGCGAGCAGGACTTCGTGGAGGAGATCCGCGAGACCACGGCCGGGGCGGGCGCTGACGTCATCCTCGACCTCATGGGGGCGAAGTACCTCGACCGGAACGTGCAGGCGCTCGCCGTCAACGGCCGGCTCGCGATCATCGGGCTCCAGGGCGGCGCCAAGGGCGAGCTGAACCTCGGCATGCTGCTCAACAAGCGGGCGGCCGTCACGGCGACCTCGCTGCGCGGGCGCCCCCTCGCCGAGAAGGCGGCCATCGTCGCGGCGGTCCGCGAGCACGTCTGGCCGCTCATCGAAGAGGGCGTCGTGAAGCCGGTGGTCGACCGTACGGTGCCGATGCCGGACGCGGCGGAGGGCCACCGTGTCATGGAGTCCAGCACCCACATCGGCAAGGTGCTGCTCCAGCCGCCGGCAGCCGCCTGAACCCACGCGAGCGTACGAGAGGGGCCCGGCACACCGCTGTGTGCCGGGCCCTCATCCATGGTCGGTTACAGGTACGGTCCCGAGCGGACCGGGCCGTGCGGGTCGATTCCGCCGTCTTCCTCCGGGCCGGTGCCGGGCGGCAGGGCGCGGCGCATCTGCTCCAGCTGGGCCCGGGCGGCCATCTGCTGGGCGAACAGCGCGGTCTGGATGCCGTGGAACAGGCCCTCCAGCCAGCCCACCAGCTGGGCCTGGGCGATCCGCAGCTCCGCCTCGGAGGGGACCGAGTCCTCGGTGAACGGCAGGGACAGCCGCTCCAGCTCCTCCACCAGCTCCGGCGCGAGACCGTCCTCCAGCTCCTTGACGGAACCGGCGTGGATCTCCTTGAGGCGCACCCGGCTCGCCTCGTCGAGAGGAGCGGCCCTGACCTCCTCCAGGAGCTGCTTGATCATGCTGCCGATGCGCATGACCTTCGCGGGCTGCTCGACCATCTCCGTCACCGGGACCTCCCGCGACTCGTCGTCAGTGCCACCGCCGCCGATCGCCATTCCGTCCTGCCCCACTACGAGGACCTGGGGGTGCTCCTGCGACCGTTCATTCCTCGGCATCTCCATGCGGCCATTGTCTCGCACACACGGTGTTCAACACTGTGGTGCCCCCGGAAACGGTTGATCCACCGTCCCGGGGGCACCGAACAGCTCAGCGGCTCTCAGCCGGCCCGTCGCGCCAGGGCCACCCGCGAGCGGGTGAACGCCGCCGCGAGCCCGCCCGCCAGCAGCGGGACGGCCGCGGTCAGCAGCCCGATCGTCGCCCAGGGCAGCACGATCGGCGTGTACGGGGACTCCATGGGCTGCTCGCGCATCTGCTCCATCGCCTGGCGCAGGTCGACCAGGCGCAGCGCCACCGCGGGCACCAGCCCCGCGGCCGTTCCGAGCAGTACGCCGGTCAGCGCCACCACCAGGCACTGGAAGCCGGAGAGCGACCGCCGCACGCGCGGGGGCGCGCCGATCGCGCTGAGCGTGGTGAGGTCGGCCTCCGCGTCCGCCTTGGCCAGGCCGGTCGTGATCGCCGCGGCGCCCATGGTCACCACCCCGGCGAACAGGGTGAGGATCAGCAGGGCGGTGCTGCGCCGGTCGTTGGGGCCGGAGTTGGACTGCACCCAGAGTCCGCCGCCGGCCTGGTCGATGGTGGCCGACGTCCGCTGGCTCTCCGCGTCCGTGGGCTGGTGGCTGACGGCGTACACACTGCCGTAGGGCTGCGTGTGCAGGCCGAGGCGTTCGGCGGTCCGCTGCGGAAGGATCATGCGGATGCCGGGCGTGGTGGCGTACTCGGGCTTCGCGACGTACACCTTCAGCCGGTCGGTGGTCTTCCGGGCCTTGCCGGGGTGCAGCTTGCGGTTCTCCTTGTCCTTGGGGTTGTACCGGTGGACGGCCTTGAGGGTGACCTCGCCGTTCTCCGCGTACGCCTCGTTGAGCAGGACGGGGGTGCCGGCCTTCAGGGCCGCGGCCGCCGCCGGGTCGTGGAGCTTCACATATGTGTCGAGGAGGGCCGCGTCGGCGACGACGATGTTGTTGGAGTCCGAGCTGAAGGTGCCGACGGAGAAGCGCGCGTCGACGCAGGCGGGGGTCTGCATCATGGCGCGGTGCTCGTCGGCGGAGAGCCGGGTGGCCAGCGCCCTGGCGCCCTTGTCCGCGAGCGGGCAGGTGTGGCCCCTGCCGGTGGGCTTGACCAGCGTCATGGAGCCGCAGCTGCTCTCGTCCTCGTAGTAGACGTTGCAGTCGCTGCCCGCCCACACCCGGGAGATGTCCGCCCGGCCGCCGGTCACCGCCATGTTGTGCTCCACGGCGGCCCGGGCCGCCGGAAGCCGCTCGACGGCCTCCGCGTCGCCCGCCGACAGGGAGATCGTCCCCTTGGTGAGCATGGGCGTGTAGTCGTAGTCGGACTCGGCGAGGGTGCTGGCCATGTAGGTGGCGATGGCCACCGACCCCGCCACGGCCGCCATGACGGCGGCCACCGCCGGAGCGGTGCGGCCCCGGTTGCGGGCCGCGTCGCGCAGCGCCATCCGGGGCGAGAGCGGGAACCTGCGGCCGAGCCTGCCCAGCAGCCCGACGATCACCGGAATGCAGGCGAGCAGGCCCACCTCGGCGACGACCGAGCCGCCGGCGACCAGGGTGGAATCGCCGCTGGTGCCGCCGAAGACGGCGACGAGGACGCCCAGGGCGAGCACGCAGGCGCCCGTGACGGGCAGCACCCGGGAGCTGCGGCGCACCCCGCGCCGGCCGGTGAGCGATTCCAGCACGGACTGCCGGCCCGCCACGATCGCCGGGGCGAGCGCCGCCAGGACGCCCGTGATCAGGCCGAGCACGGCGATGACCAGGAGATCGGTGGGACGTATCACCAGGGAACCGAAGCGGTGCCCGGCCCAGTCCTCGATCAGCGGCCGGCAGACCACCGTGAGCAGCAGCCCCACCAGGACACCGGCGACCGCGCCGGCACCGCCGAGCACCAGCCCGCCGCCGAGGACCACCGCGCGGACCTGGCTCCGGTCGCCGCCGCACGTACCGAGCAGGCCCAGCTGGCGCCGGGAGCGCCGGGCGCCGACGGCGAACGCCGGCCCGGCCAGCAGCACGATCTCCAGGATCGTCATCGCGACGACGGTGACGAGGGCGGCGCTGGTCTCCTCGCTTCCGGTGTCCGTCGAGTTGTAGTCCGGATGCGACCGGAGCAGCGGGATCTCGGAGTCGGGCGGCGGATTCTCGGAGACCTGCCGCGAGGTGACGACGGCACCGGCCTTGTTGGCCGCCAGCACGTCCTCCCAGCCGATCCCGGCCCGCTCCGGCCCCTCGACCAGCCACTGCACCGAGCCCGCGTTGGGCGCGGGGACCTTCTTGTCGTGGTCGGCCATCGCCTTCCAGGGAGCGATCACCGCGCCCGGATCGGCGTACAGCTGCTTCGCCTCCAGGTCGGCGGGCAGTTCGACCGCCCCGGTGATCGTGTACTTCTTGCCTGACGGCGTCACCGTGACCTCGGAGCCCACGTGGAGGCCCGCCGAGTCCAGGAACGGCTCGGTGGCCACCATCTCGCCCGAGCCGCGCGGGAGCGCGCCCTCCAGGAGGTCGATCCGTCCGCGGGCCATCCGGTCCGAGGTCTTGAACTCGATGACCTCGACGCTCGCGATCCCGTACGTGGTCGTGACCGTGGCGGGCACGGACTGCTGACTGAGCGCCCGCGCGCCCTCGGGGAAGGTGCCGCGCATGTCGATCGGCGCCGGTTCCTCGCTGGGTGCCTCGCCGCTCGCGCTGTCGTACATGTCGCCGTCGGGCAGCTGCTGGATCGGCCCCATGTCCGCATCGCTGTACAGCGCGTCGGCCGCGCCGAGCCGGGACGTCAGCTGCTCGGCCGGGCTCAGGTCCGCGCTGCGGTACGTGATGTCGGCGGCCGTCACCCCGAGGACCGGCAGCGCGATCATCGCGACCACCAGGGCGCTGCGGCCCTTGGCCCGCAAGGCGTCGCGGCGGGCTATCCGGAGGGCGGCGCGCCATCCCGTGAAGACGCTCACTCGGCTCCCCCGGCGGCCAGCAGCGAGTCGGCCCCGGCCGTCAGCGTCTGGTCCACGATCGAACCGTCCCGGAGGAAGACGACCCGGTCCGCCCAGGCCGCGTATCGCGGTTCGTGCGTGACCATCACCCCCGCCGCGCCCTGGTCGCAGCGGTTGCGCAGGAGCGCGAGGACGGCCTCGCCGGTCTCGGAGTCGAGCGCCCCGGTCGGCTCGTCGGCGAGGACGAGGCGCCGGTCGCCCACCAGCGCGCGGGCGATCGCGACGCGCTGCTGCTGACCGCCGGACATCTCGTCCGGGAAGCGGTCCGCGATCTCCAGGAGGTTCATCTCCTCCAGCGCGGCGCGCGCCTCCTTGCGGGCCTTGCGGACCGAGACGCCGTCGAGCTCGCGGGGCAGGGCGATGTTCTCGGCGGCGGTCAGGGCGGGGATCAGGTTGTAGTCCTGGAAGACGTAGCCGACGCTGCGGCGGCGCAGGGCGGCGAGGCCCTTGCGGCCGAGCGTGGAGATGTCCTGGCCCTCGATGATCACCTGGCCGCCGCTCGCGGTGTCGAGACCGCCGGCGAGGGTGAGCAGGGTGGACTTGCCCGATCCGGACGGGCCCATGACGGCGACGAGTTCACCGGCGTGCACCGACAGGCTGATGCCGCGCAGCGCCTGCACCTCGGCGATGCCGGTGCCGTGGGTGCGGGTGAGCGAGCGGAGTTCGAGCACCGGAGCGTCCACCGGCAGGGGCGGGGCGGATGGGGACGGGACGTGCAGGGACATGGTTCCCTCTCGGAACGGATGGGATGGAAGGGGCGCCGGACTCAGCGGCGCGTGCGGGACCGGCCGGAGGGCCGGGTGGTGGTGCGGGCGGCCTGGCCCGGGGACGGGCTCGCCTCCGGCTCCTTCGCGGCGGCCTCGGCGAGGCGGATCAGCCTGGCCTCGCAGTGGTCCAGCCAGCGCGCCTCGGCCTCGGCCTGGAAGATCAGCTGCTCCACGACGAGCAGCCACGCCACCTCGTCGCGGTTGGCGGGGGCCTGGGCGAGGGACCGCGCCTTGAGACGGGTGTAGTCCTGCATGGCCTTCACGGTGTGGTGGCGCTGGGCCTGGATGACGGCCTTGATGTCGACGCCGGGCGCCCCGACCGCCATGGCCAGCTTGATGGCCAGCTCGTCACGGGGCGGGTTGCTGCGGTCGACCGGCGTCTCGAACCAGGAGCGCAGTTCGGTGCGCCCTGCGTCGCTGATCGAGTAGAGGGCGTGGCCCTGGTCGTCCTCACCGTCCTGGACGACCAGGCCGTCGCGCTCCAGCCTGCTCAGCGTCGTGTACACCTGCCCGACGTTGAGCGGCCAGGTGGAGCCGGTGCGCGACTCGAATTCGGTGCGGAGCTGGGAGCCGTAACGAGGCCCGCGCTCCAGGAGGGCGAGAAGCCCGTGACGGATCGACATACTGAGTATGTATACCGAGTATGTTGATCATCGCAAGTCTCCGCCGCGGCGGTTCGGAAGGAGGGCCGTACGGTCAGCGGGCCCGGCGCATCCGCAGCGCGAGGAAGCCGAGACCCAGCCCGACCAGGGCGATTCCCGCGCCGAGCGACAGCTGCTGGAGCCGTCGCACGGCCCCCCCGCTCAGGGCCTGCCGGCCGCCGGGCGGGGGATCGCGGAAGTCGGCCGGGTCGGGGGTGAAGACCGGCACGGCGGCGGACTCGGACGGCGAGGGCCGCGGCTCCCGGTCCTCCAGCGCGTCCTGGCGCGCCACCTCGGCGGCCGACCGCCCGGGCCGCTCCCGCCCGGCCCCGGCGGGCCACCCGGCGAGCGGCGACTGCATCTCCCCGGCGGGCGGTGAACCGCTGGACGAGGGAGAGGGAGAGGGGCGCCCGGAGGTGCCCGGGGCGGCGGCGCCCAGGGCCGCGGCCGCCGTCAGCACCAGACAGACCACGCCCCGGGAGCAGCGCGCGCGGAGCCGTCCCGAAGCCATGCGGTCACCGTCACACGCGACGGCACGACCGGCATCCCGGGTGAGGCGTACGGATGGCGGCGGCCCGCCCGCGGACTACGCGGGGTCGCCCGTCGCGATCTCCAGCTCGAAGTGCGCGCCGGTCTCCGAAACCGCGGCTCCGGATGACGGGAACTGATTGATGACCTGGTCCTCCGCGTACGCGTTGCCCGCGACCTTCTTCACCTTGAGCGTCCAGCCCGCCGCGTCCGCGCAGGCGCGCACCGAGAGGATGTCCTTGTACATGAAGTTCGGGGCGTCGACCTTGTTCGGGTCGTCGATGTCCTCCGTCGCGTCCGTGCACTTCTCGGTCTTCATCGTCCGGTTCCGCTCCGGATCGCGGTGCTCGCCGGACGGGGACTCGCCGGCCTTGGCCTCCGCGCCGCCCTTGTCGTCGCCGTTGAGCGCGATGACCGTGATGAGGCCGCCGATCGCGACGAGCGCGACGACGATCGAGCCGATGATCACCGGCATGTTCCGCTTGGAGCCGCCGCCCGAGGCCGGGGACGACGTCGTCTGCGGGGAGCCCGTGTACGGCCCGGGCGTGTGGTGCTGCATCGGCGCCGGGCTCTGGTACGCCGGGGCGGCCGTCTGCGGGTAGCCGTACGACGGGTTCGTGGCGGGGGCGGGCGTCGCCGGGCCGTACGGGCCGGGCTGGGGCTGGTACGGGCCCGGCTGGTACGGCGTCTGGACGCTGTGCGGGGCGGGCGCGGACTGGTCGACCGGCGGGAAGACCGCCGAGCCGACGCCGGAGCCGCTGTTGGCCGGGGCGCCGCCGTCACCGACGATCACCGGGGCGCCGGTGTGGCCGCTCGCGTTCAGCACGCGCGCGATCTCGTCCTGCATGGCCGCCGCGCTCGGGAAGCGCTCGTTCGGGTTCTTCTTGAGCGCGCGGGCGACGAGGGCGTCCATCGCCGGCGTCAGCGAGCGGTTGATCGTGGACGGGGCGACCGGCTCCTCCTGCACATGCGCGTACGCGATGGCGAGCGGGGAGTCCGCGTCGAAGGGGAGACGCCCGGTCAGCAGCTGGAAGAGCATGATGCCGACCGAGTACAGGTCGGAGCGCGCGTCGACGCCGCGGCCGAGGGCCTGCTCGGGGGAGAGGTACTGCGGGGTGCCGACGACCATGCCGGTCTGCGTCATCGACGTCACACCCGACTGCATGGCACGGGCGATGCCGAAGTCCATGACCTTCACGACACCGCGCTTGGTCACCATGACGTTGCCCGGCTTGATGTCGCGGTGCACCAGGCCCATCTCGTGACTGGTGTCGAGCGCGGCCAGCACGTCCGAGGTCACCTTGAGCGCCTTGTCGGCCGGCATCGCACCCTGGGCGCGGATGTCCGCCGCGAGCACGGAGCCGAGCGGCTGCCCCTCGACGTACTCCATGACGATGTACGGCATCAGCGCGCCGCCGAGCTCGTCCTCGCCCGTGTCGAACACCGAGACGATGTTGGTGTGCTGAAGCTTGGCCACGGCCTGGGCCTCGCGGCGGAAGCGCTCACGGAACGACTGCTCGCGGCCCAGCTCGGTGTGGAGCGTCTTGATCGCGACCTGCCGGTCGAGAGCGGAGTCGTACGCCAGGTATACGGACGCCATCCCGCCTTCGCCGAGCAGATCGCGCAGCTGGTAGCGGCCGCCGGCGACGGAACCGCCCGCGTACCGACCCTGCGAACCGTGTCCGCCGTCGTGGCTCATGACTTGCTTCCCCCTCGGCGCGCGACTCCCGGAAACTCGGCGCGCGACTCACGCGATGATCCGTAATTACTGGCCAAGTCTGCCGTAGGGGTACGACACGTCAAGCCGGGTGCCCGTTCCGTGACCGTACGCGCTGGAAGCGTCTCGGAAGCGTTACAGGACCAGCATGGAATTTGCGTCGGCGGCGCGCCAGCCGATTGGATGGCCGGTCCGGCGCCGAATCGGCCTGTCCTACCGAGGCTGTAGCGTGACGGGGCAATGCGGCCGGCAGTGCAGCCGGCGACGCAGCAAGGCACCGTGAGACCCCGCGGACGCGCGGACGGACGCGGACAGATACGACGGCGAGGACTGATGGCACCCGAACCCGAAGCAAACGGCGGCGGAGTTCCGGATGGCACCGATTCCTGGGGCATCGGCGGGGTCGTCGGCGACGGACGGTACCGGCTGACCCACCGGCTCGGCCGGGGCGGCATGGCCGAGGTGTTCGCGGCGGAGGACGTCCGGCTCGGGCGCACCGTCGCGGTGAAGCTGCTGCGCTCCGACCTCGCCGAGGACCCGGTCTCCAAGGCGCGCTTCACACGCGAGGCGCAGTCGGTCGCCGGGCTCAACCACCACGCGGTCGTCGCGGTGTACGACTCCGGCGAGGACACCGTCGCCGGCCAGACCGTGCCGTACATCGTGATGGAACTGGTCGAGGGCCGGACCATCCGCGACCTGCTGATCAACGCCGAGGCCCCGCCGCCGGAGCAGGCGCTGATCATCGTCTCCGGGGTCCTGGAGGCGCTGGCCTACTCGCACCAGCACGGCATCGTGCACCGCGACATCAAGCCCGCCAACGTGATCATCACCAACTCCGGCGCGGTCAAGGTGATGGACTTCGGCATCGCCCGCGCGCTGCACGGCGCGCAGTCCACGATGACGCAGACCGGCATGGTCATGGGCACGCCGCAGTACCTCTCCCCCGAGCAGGCGCTCGGCAAGGCCGTCGACCACCGCTCCGACCTGTACGCCACCGGCTGCCTGCTGTACGAACTGCTGGCGCTGCGGCCCCCGTTCACGGGTGAGACGCCGCTGTCCGTGGTGTACCAGCACGTGCAGGACACCCCGGTCCCGCCGTCGCAGGTCCTGGACGCGGTGCCGCCGGAGCTGGACGGCCTCGTCATGCGCTCGCTGGCGAAGGACCCGGACGACCGCTTCCAGAGCGCCGAGGAGATGCGCGGCCTGGTCCAGTACGGCCTGCAGATGCTCCAGGTGCAGGGCGGCCACACCGGTACGTGGAACACCGGCCCGGTCGTCCTGCACGACGGCGCGGGCACCCCGCCCGGCGGCATGACCGGCGCCACCCGCGCCATGGGCGGCTACCCGCAGCACGGGGACACCTCGCAGGCGCCGATCCTCCCGCCGATGAACCCGGACGACGGGGGTTACACCGGCAGCACCCGGCAGGGCGGCGGCGGGCGCGGCAAGCTGTGGCTGTTCGTCGTGCTGGCCCTGATCGCCATCGGCGCGGGCGTGGCCATCGCGCTCAACGCGGCGAACGGCGGCGGGCAGAAGCACGAGAAGCAGCCCACGAAGACCTCCAGCTCGCCGACGCCGACGGAGGACTCGCCCACCCCGACCCCCGATGCCACCGAGGACGACACCCAGCAGCCGGGCGGCGGCACCGGCGGCGACTGGGGCGACGACACCTGGTCGCCGTCGCCCACGCCGAGCGAGACCTCCGGGTCCCCGACCGCCTCCTCGCCCCAGCCGGGCACGGGCGGCTCGGACAACGGCGGCGCGGACGGTGGTGACAGCAAGGGCAACGGCTCCGGCGGGAACGGCAGCGGCTCCAACAGTGGCGGTGAGGGGGACACCGGCGACACCGGAACCAGCGACGGCACCAGCACCGGGACCAGCGACGGCACCAGCACCGGCACGAGCGAGGGAACCGACGCCGGGACCAGCGAGGGCGCGGCCGAGGGTTCGGAGGGCGCCCCGGGCGGGGGCGTCGCGGCAGGCGCATCCGCCGGAACGACGACGGGTGCGGGCTCGGCCACGGGCAACTGAGCCCCCTCACCCCGTGAAGGCCGCGCGCACCGCCTCGTACTCACGGGTCCACCAGACCGCCAGGGCCGACACCGCGGGGAACTGCGGGTCGGCCCTCCGGTCGTTCAGGCAGTAGCGCCAGCGCAGTATCCAGAAGTCGTTGAGCCGCTCCCACCAGACCCGGTGCACGGCCGCCGCCAGCTCGGCGGCGTCTGCCCCGGCCTCCCGCCGGTAGGCCCGGGCGTAGGCGCGCACCTTCGCCAGGTCCAGCGCGCCGGCCGGCTGGACGAAGAAGATCGCCGCCGCCCGGACCGCCTCCTCCGCCCGGGGCTGGACGGCCAGCCGGTCCCAGTCCAGGATCGCGACCGGGTCGGCGCCCCGGTAGAGCACGTTCAGCGGGTGGAAGTCGCCGTGCACCCAGCCGGTCGCGGGCGCCCCCGGGTCGGGCGGCCGGCGGTCGGCGTACCGTTCCAGCAGCACGCGGCGCTCGCGCAGCCGGTGCTCGGCGAGCTCGTCGAAGGCGTCCCGGCCGGCGCGTCCGCGCGCGGCGGCGAGCAGGTCGCCGATCAGCGCGTAGGTGTCGGCCGCCTCCGGGCTCGCGTAACCGGGCGGATGCCCGCTGCCCGTCCCCGTATCGCGCTCGGACCCCATGACCTGCTCAAGACCCGTGTGTACGGCTCCGAGGAGCGTCCCGAGACGCGTCGACTGGGCGAGGGTGAGCTGGGCGCCGCCCCGGTGCAGGCCGTCGATCCAGGGGTGGAGGGCGTAGCAGCGGCCGGCGATCTCGGTGACCGTCTCGCCGTCGCGGGCCCGTACGGGCGGGGCGACGGGCACTCCGAGTGACTGGAGGCGCCGGGTCGCGCGGTGCTGGCGGACGATGGTGGCGCGGTCGCGGGTGGTGTCGTCCGAGTGGTGCTTGAGGAAGTACGAGCCCCGCGTGGTGGACACCCGGTAACCGTGGTTGAGCAGGCCCTGGGAGAGCGGGGCGCAGGTGAGGGGCTCACCGGCGCCCGGGTAACGGCGAAGCACCTCGCCGACCGGCGGAACCGGCGGGGAGGCGACAGATGAGCGCGACACGCGTCAGATGTTAGATCACGCTGCGTTGCGGATCTGCCGGCTTGCGTGGAAGTCCAGAGTGTGCACCGTGACGAAGTGAGGTTCGAGCCAGAGGTACGAGGGCGCGAACGGCTCGCCGTTGACCTCGACGGGCGGCGGCCCGAAGCGCTCGCGCTGGGCGGGGGTCGGCTCCACGACCCGCGCGGGCCCGGTGAACTGCACGGACCACAGGTCCTCGGTGCCGACGGGGGCGGTGTTGAAGTTGTCCGCGCCGTAGGCCACGACCGCGCCGTCGCAGGCGCCGTGGTGGCCGAGCCCGCTGTGCATGCGCAGCACGACGCGCCCGTCGATGACGATGTGCCGGGCCACCGTCAGCATGGGGAGGGCCCGCATGCTGGTCGCCAGCCGGCCGTAGGGGACCCGGCCGAGCAGGTCGATCGCGTGGAGTTCCTCGGTGGACATGCCTTCCACTGTCGGCCAGTCCGTGTGGGCCGGATAAGAGGCCGGGGCCCCCGTTTCACCGGGACCAAAGTCCCCTCAGCGCTTCTCGGCCTGGAGCCGGGCCACGTAGGCGGCGGCCTGCGAGCGGCGCTCCATGCCCAGCTTGGACAGCAGGCTGGACACGTAGTTCTTGATCGTCTTCTCGGCGAGGTGCAGCCGCTCGCCGATCACGCGGTTGGTCAGCCCCTCGCCGATCAGGTCCAGGATCTTGCGCTCCTGGTCGGTGAGGTTCGCCAGTTTCTCGTCGTCCCGCCCGCGCTTCCCGTCGCGGAGCCGTTCCAGCACGCGCGCGGTCGCGACCGGGTCCAGCAGCGACTTCCCCTCCGCCACGTCGCGTACTGCCGCCAGCAGCTCGTTGCCGCGGATCGCCTTGAGGACGTAGCCCGCGGCGCCCGCCATGATCGCGTCGAACAGGGCCTCGTCGTCCGCGTACGAGGTCAGCATCAGGCAGTTGATGGAGTCGTCCTGGGACCGGATCTCGCGGCAGACCTCGACGCCGCTGCCGTCCGGCAGCCGTACGTCGAGCACGGCCACATCGGGACGGACCGCCGGAATCCGCACCAGTGCGTCGGCCGCCGTGCCCGCCTCGCCGACCACCTCGATGTCGTCCTCCATCGAGAGCAGCTCATGGACCCCGCGCCGGACCACTTCATGATCGTCGAGTAGGAATACGGTGATTTTTCCTTTTTCGCGCACAATCGCAGTCTCACACACTCACCCCTTCCCTGCCGCTGCCGGGCGGGATAACGTGCCGTTGTTCCGGCGGCCTGCGAGGCTGTGATCAGTGCTGTGACCAGCGAGACTTCCCGAATTCCTCGATTTACTTGGATATCCAAGCAAAATCGCAGGTCAGGGAGGGTTTCGCAGTTATGGGGCGCACTGGGTAACGTGCCTTGGACAGGGCGCTCGCCGGGGCACCTGTCACGCCTGTTTCCCGGACCGAGCGGCACCCACCCCGTGCACGGGTACGGACACAGGCGAGCCGCACTGGTCTCCCGGCAGACCCCGGGGGCCGGACCGACGGAGGAGCACGCACGTGACCGTGGAGAGCACTGCTGCCGCGCGTAAACCGCGACGCAGCAGCAAGCGGACCAGCGCCGCGAAAACGCCCGCGAAGACGCCGGAGGGTTCGACGCCCGAGCTCGTACAGCTGCTGACGCCCGAGGGCGAGCGCGTGGAGCACCCGGACTACTCGATCGACCTGAGCGCGGAAGAGCTGCGCGGCCTGTACCGGGACATGGTCCTCACCCGCCGCTTCGACGCCGAGGCCACCGCCCTCCAGCGCCAGGGCGAGCTGGGCCTGTGGGCCTCCCTGCTGGGCCAGGAAGCCGCCCAGATCGGCTCCGGCCGGGCCCTGCGCGACGACGACTACGTCTTCCCGACCTACCGTGAGCACGGTGTGGCCTGGTGCCGGGGCGTCGACCCGACCAACCTGCTCGGGATGTTCCGCGGTGTGAACCACGGCGGCTGGGACCCGAACAGCAACAACTTCCACCTGTACACGATCGTCATCGGCTCGCAGACCCTGCACGCCACGGGTTACGCCATGGGCGTCGCCAAGGACGGCGCGGACTCGGCCGTGGTCGCGTACTTCGGCGACGGCGCCTCCAGCCAGGGCGACGTCGCGGAGGCGTTCACCTTCTCCGCCGTCTACAACGCCCCGGTCGTCTTCTTCTGCCAGAACAACCAGTGGGCGATCTCCGAGCCCACCGAGAAGCAGATGCGGGTGCCGCTCTACCAGCGCGCCCAGGGCTTCGGCTTCCCCGGTGTCCGCGTCGACGGCAACGACGTCCTGGCCTGCCTGGCCGTCACCAGGTCCGCCCTGGAGCGGGCCCGGCGCGGCGAGGGCCCGACCCTGGTCGAGGCGTTCACGTACCGCATGGGCGCGCACACCACCTCGGACGACCCGACGAAGTACCGGGCCGACGAGGAGCGCGCCGCCTGGGAGGCGAAGGACCCGATCCTGCGCCTGCGCGCGTACCTGGAGAAGCAGGGGGCGGCCGACGAGGCGTTCTTCACCGCCCTGGACGAGGAGAGCGAGGCCCTCGGCAAGCGCGTCCGCGAGGCCGTACGGGCGATGCCCGACCCCGACCGGATGGCGATGTTCGACCACGTCTACGCCGACGGGAACCCGCTCGTCGACGAGGAGCGCGCCGAGTTCGCCGCCTACCAGGCTTCGTTCGCCGAGGAGGGCAAGTAACCATGGCCGTGGAAAAGATGTCCCTCGCGAAGGCGCTCAACGAGTCGCTGCGCAAGGCCCTCGACACCGACCCGAAGGTCCTCATCATGGGTGAGGACGTCGGCAAGCTCGGCGGCGTCTTCCGCATCACCGACGGCCTCCAGAAGGACTTCGGCGAGGACCGTGTCATCGACACCCCGCTCGCCGAGTCCGGCATCGTCGGCACGGCGATCGGCCTCGCCCTGCGCGGCTACCGGCCCGTGGTCGAGATCCAGTTCGACGGCTTCGTCTTCCCCGCGTACGACCAGATCGTCACGCAGCTCGCGAAGATGCACGCCCGCGCGCTCGGCAAGGTCAAGATGCCCGTCGTCGTGCGCATCCCGTACGGCGGTGGCATCGGCGCCGTCGAGCACCACAGCGAGTCGCCCGAGGCGCTGTTCGCGCACGTCGCGGGGTTGAAGGTGGTCTCCCCCTCCAACGCGGCGGATGCCTACTGGATGATGCAGCAGGCCGTCCAGAGCGACGACCCGGTCATCTTCTTCGAGCCGAAGCGGCGTTACTGGGACAAGGGCGAGGTCGACACCGAGTCCATCCCGGGCGCGCTGCACGCGGCGGCCGTCGCCCGCACCGGCACGGACCTCACGCTCGCCGCGTACGGCCCGATGGTGAAGGTCTGCCTGGAGGCCGCCGCGGCCGCCCAGGAGGAGGGCAAGTCGGTCGAGGTCGTGGACCTGCGCTCGATGTCCCCCATCGACTTCGACACCATCCAGGCGTCCGTCGAGAAGACCCGCCGCCTGGTCGTCGTCCACGAGGCGCCCGTCTTCTACGGCTCCGGGGCCGAGATCGCCGCACGCATCACGGAGCGGTGCTTCTACCACCTGGAGGCGCCCGTGCTGCGGGTCGGCGGCTACCACGCCCCGTACCCGCCGGCGCGCCTGGAGGAGGAGTACCTGCCGGGCCTTGACCGGGTGCTCGACGCCGTCGACCGCTCGCTGGCGTACTGAGGAGAGGAGCGTGACCACGATGACCGACACTTCCAACGCTGCTCGCTTCCGTGAGTTCAAGATGCCCGACGTGGGCGAGGGACTGACCGAGGCCGAGATCCTCAAGTGGTACGTCCAGCCCGGCGACACCGTCACCGACGGCCAGGTCGTCTGCGAGGTCGAGACCGCGAAGGCCGCCGTCGAGCTGCCGATCCCGTTCGACGGCGTCGTCCACGAACTGCGCTTCCCCGAGGGCACCACGGTCGACGTGGGCCAGGTGATCATCGCGGTGGACGTGGCGCCGGGCTCGGACCCCGCTGCCGCGGAGCCCGAGGCCGCCGCCCCGGCTCCCGAAGCCGCCGCCCCCGAGGCCGAGGCGCCCAAGGGCCGCCAGCCCGTCCTGGTGGGTTACGGCGTGGCCGAGTCGTCCACGAAGCGCCGGGCGCGCAAGGGCGCCGAGACCGCGCCCCCGGCCGCCGCCCCCGCCGCCGTCCAGGCCGAGCTGAACGGCCAGGGCACGGCGGCGGTTCCGGAGGCCCGCCCGCTGGCCAAGCCGCCGGTCCGCAAGCTCGCGAAGGACCTGGGCATCGACCTGGCGACGGTCACCCCGACCGGCGCGGACGGTGTCATCACGCGCGAGGACGTGCACGCGGCGGCGACGCCCGCGGAGCCGGTGGCTCCTTCGGCACCGTCGGTGGAGCCTGTGGTTCCGGCTGCAGAGCCCGTCCCGGCCGGCGCCCGCGAGACGCGTATCCCCGTCAAGGGCGTGCGCAAGGCGATCGCGCAGGCCATGGTCGGCAGCGCGTTCACCGCTCCGCACGTCACCGAGTTCGTGACCGTCGACGTCACGCGCACGATGAAGCTCGTGGCGGAGCTGAAGGAGGACAAGGACATGGCGGGGGTGCGGGTCAACCCGCTCCTCGTCATCGCCAAGGCCCTTCTGGTCGCGATCAAGCGGAACCCCGGGGTCAACGCGGTCTGGGACGAGGCGAACCAGGAGATCGTCCAGAAGCACTACGTGAACCTGGGCATCGCCGCCGCCACCCCGCGCGGCCTGATCGTCCCGAACATCAAGGACGCCCACGACCAGACGCTGCCGCAACTGGCCGCGTCCCTGGGCGAGCTGGTCGCCACGGCCCGGGACGGCAAGACGTCCCCGGCCGCGATGGCGGGCGGCACGGTGACCATCACCAACGTGGGCGTCTTCGGCGTCGACACCGGTACGCCGATCATCAACCCGGGCGAGTCCGCGATCCTCGCGGTCGGCGCGATCAAGCTCCAGCCCTGGGTCCACAAGGGCAAGGTGAAGCCCCGTCAGGTGACCACGCTGGCCCTGTCGTTCGACCACCGCCTGATCGACGGCGAGCTGGGCTCCAAGTTCCTGGCGGACATCGCCGCGATCCTGGAGCAGCCGAAGCGGCTGATCACCTGGGCGTAGTCGTCCGTAGGTGAGGGGCCCGCGCGATGTCCGCGCGGGCCCCTCGCCATGTCCGTCGCAGCCCACGCCGGACGGCATGGCACGGTCTTCCTCCGGGTGTGTAACAGGGGCGTATTAGCCGCCGCTCGGGCGCAACGTACCGCCGTCCCGCACGGTTCTTGCTGATCAGAAGCGTTCGCTCGGGCGACCCCGGCCGAGCGGCCGTCACTGTCAACGGATACCGAGGACGAAACGATGCGCGCTCACAAGATCACCCTCGCCGCCCTGGCCGTCGTCGCGGGCCTCTCGCTCACGGCCTGCCAGAACGACGGCGACGACGCGGCGCAGACCGACCCGTCGTCGGCCGCGACCGCGTCCGCCTCCGGCGGCGGCTCGGGCTCAAGCGGTCCGGCTTCGGGCGGCTCGGACAAGGGCGGTTCGAGTGCGGGCGGTTCGGACAGCGGGAAGGACACCGCCGCCGGGGCCGGGGCCGACCAGTCCGGCAAGACCGCCAACTGCCGTACCGGCGGGCTGGAGATCACGGCGATCGACAACTTCATCGACGGCGACCCGCAAGGGACCGTCGCGGTGGAGATGAAGAACACCAGCGGCCAGGACTGCGTGGTCACCGGGTTCGCGGGCGTCGATCTCAAGACCGACGCCGGCACGATCTCCGCCGAGCGCAAGGGTGCGCCCGCAGACCCGTACGTCCTCAAGAGCGGCAGGACGATCGCCTTCGGCATCAACTACCCGCTCAACGAGACGGGGGGCTCCGGCGTCCGGATCACCGGGCTGGTGGTGACCCCGCCGAACGAGACGAAGCCGGTCACCCTGGCCTGGCCGGGCAAGCCCTCGCTGCCCGTCACGGACGGCTCCGGCTCCCCGGTGACGGTCGGCCCGATCGGCAGCGCGGGGCAGGGCGGCTGAGCCGTTCGCTTCGCACCCCGGGGGTCCCGCTTGATGCGGGGCCCCTCGTTCGTGTGTGCCGGCCGGGGCCTTCAGGGGACCGTGGACTCCCAGGCCGCCTCGATCATCCCGAAGACCTCGTCCACCGCGGCCTCCGGATCGGCCGCCTCGCGGGCCAGCGCGTGCGCGTCGACCACGAACCTGGCGATCGTCCGGCAGACCGTCGGGGTCCGGGACAGCCGGGGGTCGGCGGCGATGGCCGTCGCCAGCGACTCCGCGTGCCGCAGCTTCATCGACTCCTCGTACTCCCGCAGCGAGGGCGACCCGTCGATCATCCGCCAGACGGGGGCGGCGCCGTCCGCCGTGCAGTGCCGCACCATGGCGTGCATCTCGCGGCGCAGTGCGGGCATGAGCGGTTCGCCCGGCGCGCGGCCGGTGACCGCCTGCGCGAGCCGGTGCTCGAAGTCGGCGTCCTGTTCGAAGACCAGGGCCTCTTTCGAGGCGAAGTGGGAGAACAGCGTGGTGACGGCCACGTCGGCCTCGGCGGCGATGTCCCGGATGCCCACCGCCTCGTATCCGCGTTCCAGGAAGAGCCGCAGGGCGGTGTCGGCGATCTTCTGGCGGGTCGCGGCCTTCTTGCGCTCGCGGCGCCCGGACTGCACGGTCATGCGCTCACGCTAGCAGGTACGTAACCATAACCGATCCGAAAAGCTAACCGTTAGTGCTACGGTCCCCGGTATGAGGAAAGTGAGCTTCGCCGAGTTCGGCGGTCCCGATGTGCTGCGCCTGCTGGATGCCGATGAGCCCCACGCGGGCCCCGGCCGGATACGTATCGCCGTGCGGGCGGCGGGGGTGAACCCCGTGGACTGGAGGATTCGTGAGGGCCAGGTCCTGGGTGCCCATCCGACCGTGCTTCCCTCCGGCGTCGGGCTGGACGCCGCCGGGGTCGTGGACGAGATCGGTGAGGACGTCGAGGGCGTGGCGATCGGCGACCGCGTGTTCGGCGAAGGGACCGACACCTACGCCGAGTTCGCCGTGCTGTCGGCCTGGGCCCGGATGCCCGGGGGGCTGTCGTTCGAGGAGGCGGCCGGGTATCCGTCCGTGGTGGAGACCGCTCTGCGCGTCATCGACCAGGTCGGCGTACGGCCGGGCCAGACGCTGTTGGTGAGCGGGGCGTCCGGGGGAGTCGGGTCGGCGGTGCTGCAGATCGCCCGCGACCGGGGCATCACGGTGATCGGCACGGGTGGCGCCGCGAACCAGGACTACCTGCGCGGCCTGGGCGCGCTCGCCACGACGTACGGGGAGGGCTGGGTGGAGCGGGTGCGTGGGCTCGGCCGGGTCGACGCGGCCCTCGACCTGGCCGGCGCGGGCGTGATCCCCGAGCTCGTCGAGCTGACGGGGAACCCGGACAGGGTGATCACCATCGCCGATCTCGGTGCGGCGGAGTACGGCGTCCGCTTCTCCGGCGTGGCCGGCAGCGTCCCGGACGCGCTCGCGGAGGCGGTGGACCTCATCGAGCGGGGGAGGCTCCACATCCCCGTCGAGAAGTCGTACGCCCTTACGGAGGCGGCGCAGGCGCACGCGGACAGCCGGGCGGGTCACACGCGTGGGCGGCGAGTCATCGTCGTCCGGCCCGCCGCCTGACCGGGGCCCGCCCCGGCTTCCGGGCCGAGCCGATGCGGGCTCCTCGGCGCCTCCGTCGTCCGCAGCGCGAGTTCGGCGAAGACGGTCTTCCCCACGGTGCGCGGCTCGACGCCCCACCGGTCGGCGACGGCGTCCACGATGACGAGCCCGCGCCCGTAGCACTCGTCCTGGTCCGCCTCGCGGATTCTGGGCAGCCGTTCTCCTCGCGGGTCGCTGACCTCGATACGGAGCGCGGTGCCGGTGACGGTGAGGTGGACCCGGAAGAGGCGACCGCGCAGGCTGCCGTGGATGAGTGCGTTGGTGGCCAACTCGGAGACGAGGAGGGCTGCTTCGTCGGCGTGGTCGCCGTACCCCCAGGAGGTGACGAGCCGCGCCGCGCGTCGCCGGGCGAGGGTGACGCTGGGGGCGGTGGGGGTGTAGTCGAGTCGGTCCTCGTGGAGCGGAGGGTTGTCCTCGGGGAGCGCACGGGTTGCGGTCACGGTGGGCCTCTCTGGGGTGGGGCGGTGGCATTGCCGCGCCTGCACGCGGGCAGGTGGGTGCGCTTCCGCCACGTATCACTGTGTGATCTGCGTGCAACCGAAAGTAGTGGAGCCCTCGCAAGGGCAGCAAGTCATTCGCGCATAGAATTTTCTGCCCTAATTGGTGTTCGAGGCGCAGGAGCTTCAGACTGAGCGGACCGCGTGGGAGGGAGTGGGCTGTGGCGGGTAGCAACCCGGATCGGGGCCGTACGGTCTCCACCGTGCTCGGCCGCCGTTTGGGTGGCGAGCTGCTGCGTATGCGGGAGGCGCGCTCGCTGCGACAGTCGCACGCGGCGGAGGCGCTGACCGCGTCGGTCGCCAAGGTCGCGAAGATCGAGCGCGGGCTTGTTCCCATGAGGGATCCGGATGTCAGGGCTCTTTGTCACCTCTACGGTGAGACCGACGAAGCCACGGTCGGCAGGCTCTTGGCGCTCGCCAAGACCGACCGCGAACGCCGCAAAGCCAGCGGCTGGTGGAACCAGTACCCGGGGCTTGAGGCCATGGTCGAGTACGTGGCGCTGGAGGACATCGCCACGGGCCTGCGGACCTGGCAACTGGCCATTGTGCCGGGCCTCCTGCAAACCGCCGATTACGCTCGTGCCCTGGCTGTGGGCAACGGTTCGTGGGACGACCCGGACGAGATCGAACCCTTCGTCGAGGCGCGCATGGCCCGGCAGGCCCGCCTGACCGGCGACCGCCCGCTGGAGCTGTGGGCGCTCGTACAGGAGAGTGCGTTGCGCCAACTCGTCGGTGGGCGAAAGGTGATGAGGGAGCAGCTCGGCCACCTGCTGGACATGGCCCGCCGCCCGAACGTGAGACTCCAGGTCATGCCGTACCTCGCGGGCGCGCACCCGGGCATGACGAGCGCGTTCACCATCGTGTCCTTCGCCGAACCCGGAGCGCTCGACGTGGTCCACATGGATACCACCTCGACCACTCTGTGGCTGGAGAGCGATACTGATGCCGAGCGCCACGACCGGCTCTTCGATCGCATGACGCGAGTCGCGCTCGCACAGCGCAACTCGCTCGTGCTCATCGACGGAATCCTCAAGGAGCTGTAGACCGCGTGCCCGCGTACGAGTTCGTCAAGTCCAGCTACAGCGGCGGGAACAACGGTCAGGAGTGCGTCGAAGTGGCGCGGAACGTGCCGGGCGCCGTTGCCGTCCGCGACTCCAAGCGGGCCGCCGGTCCCGTCCTCGTAGTCAAGCCCACCGCATGGCGAGCGTTCCACGCTTCCTTGTTGCTCGTGCGGTAGAGCCCGCCCCGCCGCTCCTCATCTGGGTGGCGATGCGCGAGCAGCCGCGCCGTCAGGCCGGCTTGAAGTCGCTCCGGAAGACGCCGCCGTACTCCCCGGGCACCTCCCAGCACGTGTAATGGCGGCCGGGAAGATCAAGAAGCTCGACCCCCAGTGCCCGCGCCAGGACGGCGGCATCGGTCTTGCGGGTGCGGGAGGGCTCATCGGCAGAGTCAAAGAGGGCAAGGGCGCCGAGCAGTCCGGTCACCACGTACTCCACGCGCTTCCCGGCTCTGACGACCGATTCCTCGTGGTGCTCCTCGTGCTGGGCATGCGCAGCCTGCCCGCAGAGCCCGCATCGCACGTCGTCCCCTGAGGTGTCCACGGGAGGCATCGTACGGCTCCGCGTATCGGCGACGCGACGCGGTCGCACTGTGCGGCAACCGGCTCAAGCGGTGGCGCGGCCGGGCCGTGCGGACGGACACGCTCACCCGCACCCACCAGGCCGCACTCCGC
Organism: Streptomyces sp. SAS_281; assembly: GCF_052542855.1. Classification (NCBI taxonomy): domain Bacteria; kingdom Bacillati; phylum Actinomycetota; class Actinomycetes; order Kitasatosporales; family Streptomycetaceae; genus Streptomyces; species Streptomyces sp. SAS_281. The sequence goes on along the minus strand of NZ_JBMNDO010000025.1, from coordinate 30,142 downwards.
CTCGCCTCCGCCCTCGTGCGGCACGGCGATGGCGACGAAGCGGCGGTGGTTCAGTCGTAGAAGAAGAGCTCAAGGTCCTCGACCGATCCCGGTCCGGTGAGGAAGCCCTCGGCCTTCGCGATCTCGTCCGCCGGTGGCACCAGGCCCGTCCGGAGCTGGCGCATCCAGATTTCTCCTTGCTCGCCGACCGCGTAGATGCCGGACAGCAGCACGGCCATGCCGGCGGGAGCAGGCGGGGTGTGTCCGACAACCGGCCGGAGCACCCAGCCGCCTGACCGGGCCGCGAGCCGCAGTACCCCGGCCCAGTTCGCGATCCTCCCGATGCGTACGTGCCACGAGTCCTCGGTGAACGGGGCCATCCGTCCGCCATGGAGAGGGTTCGTGGCGGCGCGGATGTCCTTGAGGACCTGCCGCTCCACGGCGTCACGAACCCAGCGCCCTTCCTGCGCTTCGTCAATGGCGGCCTCCCACCACTTCCACCCGCCGTCGAGCCGGTCCGCGAAGGTATCCATGCGGACAGGCTGCCATGCGCTATGCCCGGGTCCGGGCGTGAGTTGCCGCAGGCGGAGCCGTAGCGCGTCGAACGCGTGATGCAATGACCGCATGACGGTGAACCACGTATCCCTGGGACCCCTGGAACTGGCCGACGGACGTTGGGGAATCGGGGACGCCGCACGGACCGGCGGCCATGGGGTGGAGCTGCGTCCGGACGGGTTCCACCAGCATGAGCCGGATGGCGAAGGGCAGTTGGTGCCCTGGGCCAGGGTCATGACCGGGATCAGGCTCACCTGGGGCAAGCGCCCGCAGGACACGGCCAGCAGGGGCAAGTACACGCTCAAGGGCATGGTCGCCGACCGCGACGGGGGGTGGCTCCACATGACCCTGCGCGACCCGTACGAGGACCACCAGCTGCGCTTCGACCAGCACACGCGTCCCTACCGGGCGGTGGACGTTCTCCGGCTGGAGGCCCTGTTGCGGCGGCTCACCGATGAGGGAAGGCCGCATCTCCTCGGCGACCCGGAATGGGTCGGGCGGGCCGTCGCGGCCCTGGCCGGCGGGAAGAACCGCTGGGTCACCGACGGGTCACTGGAACAAGCGGTGACGGAGGCCCTGGAGGCGGCCGGCGGAGGCCGCGTCTGACAGTCGTCCGCGGCGTCGGTGCCGTGAACAGGCGCTGATGCGAGCGGCTTTGGGCATGATGAGGTGATGACCTCCATGTCTGACACCTGGTCGAGAGTGCGCGATGCGCTGGTGGACCGAGCACCGGCTTCGGCTCGATGTCTTCGGCCGCCTGCGATTCAAGCGCAGGTCGACGCCGCGCAAGAGGAACTCGGTCTGGTGTTTCCTCAAGACCTCGTGGATTCGGCACTGCTCGTTGACGGGGCGGAACCTGATCCACGCGTCGGCATGTTGTTGCCGCCCATGTACATTCCGGTCTCCCTGGAGCGGATGGCCCACCTGTGGCGATCGAAGACCGCCTCGGCGGCAGACGTGGGCGGGGGAGCCGCATGCGGGGGGGCCGGTTCGGCGATTCAGGGGTTCAGCAGATTCTTCGTGCCTGTAGGTGACGACACGACGGGGGACCTGCTTGTTGTCGATCTGCGCCCGGGAAGTATGCGGGGGTGCGTTCTGGAATGGGGGAAGGTTGACGGGCACTTCGGTAGTCCGGCTTGGGGCAGCCTGGCGGAGATGTGGTCCGATGTCGCTCAGGCGCTGGAGACAGGGCTTCATGAAGGTGACCGAGACGGGGAAGAATCGCACCTGACGAACAACGGATGCGCAGCCGTGTTCACATCGTCCGGCGCAGTGCGGTGGGAGTTCTGACCAACGACAGATGGCTCGCATGCGCGTCGGCGCCCGGGTGGGAACACCATCCGAGCGCCGACGTCACCGTGCGGGTGGGCCCCCGATGAGATTCAGGGGACGATCACCACGTAGAACTCATCGTACGGGCCGTCAATGATTCGGTTGTCGTTGTAATACGTGGCGAGCTGGGTGCCACCCTTTCCGTTCTCGGCGGAGGGTATGGCCAGCGCGGAGAAGTTGTTTTTGGGTTTGGTCGGTTCGTAGATCGACTGGGCCGATCCTTCGTACGTGGACGCGAATGGGTACTCGTCGCATTCAAGGCCCTTGGTCGCGTAGTTCGGATCCACGCTTGTGCACACCTTTACAGCTTCTCTGCGGTTGGCGTTGTACCGGTTCTTGTTTGTTTGCCCCAGCCCCTTCTGAAGGCGATGCAAAGGGTCACCGGCACTCTGTCCCGCGACCTTTTTTGCCGCGTTTTTGGGTAGCGTGCTACCGGGCGTGGTGAATGCCTTCTGGATGTGCAGCGCCACACCCCTCTCCTCTGCTGTCGAGGCAGTGCTGTAGCGCAACGGAGCGACGTCGTAACTGAATGTGGCGCCACCGGTGTGGAGGACGTCGGCCGGTTTGTAGTTCGGAAGGTATGCAGAGTTGTCCCAGCGGACCCCGAATGACGAGAATTTCCACTTCTGAAGCGGGGTCACGTCTATCCACGGTGCAGGCATTTCGCGTTCGAACGTCATGTTCCACACGGCCCATACGGCATCGTCCGGGGCCATTCCCTGGCCTGGCTCGGCGAACGCCGAAATCATGATGTGGGGATCCTTCTTGAGTTGTGCCACGGTCTCCGGCCCAGGGTTGAGGCCGCCTCCGTTCAAGGCCACACCACTCGGCACTGTCTCGTAGTTCTCCGACGGCCCGAGTATCACGGAGTCGAGTGCGTTCACTCCTCCCGCGTAGAAGTCGGAGAAGTGGTAATCGAATCTGACTTCGCGTGCTGATATTGTGGCGATTGCGGTTGCGGTGATCTGGGTGAATCCGACGACCTTGCCGTTCTGGAGCCACTCCATGGTGAACCACTGGGATTCACACATTGCAGACCTTGATGGAATCCACATGCTTGCATCGGTCGCGGTGCGGGATTTGCACTCGGCGAGTGTGATCGTCTTCTTTACTGGATCCGTTATTCGCGGGGAAGGGGTGGCTGGATCTGTTCGGTCGGCCGTTGAAGCATTCACCAGCCTTTCGCCGAGACCTGCCGGCCCGGTACGCCGCACGTGGCTTTTGGTTGTTGACCTGGCGGATGGGGGCGGTGTCAGCCCAAGTGATTCGGCTGTTCTTCCTTCCTTGAGCAGTTGGAATGTCCTCTCCGGTGACTGCTTGGGGGGCTCACTCGTCGTGTGGGTTATGGAACTCAAGACAGGCTTTGACGCGGCGTGCACTACTGGAGTCCAAGCCGCAGAAAGGCTTAGGGCTGTGGCGGCTACGACCAGCGCTCGGGTGAAATACGACACGGCTCCCTTTCGTGGTTCGACCGTGAGACCAGGGGAGCGTATGTCAGTTCGATGATCGAGTGGCGGCTGCAGTGGTACTGGCCATTCGGAAGTGAGAATCTGTCCGGATTCGCATGGTTGACTTCTGTCCGTGCGGTGGCCAACCAACTTCCCTGCCGTGGCGTAATCCGGCTCGTCGGCCCGTCAATCTCCAGGCTGAGTGACCCGGATGACGAGTACCGCCACGTCGTCCCTCTGCGGGATCTCCGCGAGCCCCGCGGAGAGGGCTTCCAGGAGGAGGGGCAAGGGCTTGTCGGCGTGGTGGGCCAGTACCGAGGCCGTGTGCGCGGTGCACGCGTCGATGTCCTGGTCGCGGCGTTCGACCAGGCCGTCGGTGTAGAGCAGGAGCACGCTGCCCGGGGGCAGGTCGTGGGTGTGGTCCTCGCGGGCCGGGGCGTCCGGCAGGCCGAGCAGGAGGAGGTCGTGGCCGGACAGGGGTGCGACGCCCGAGCCGGGGGTGTGGAGGAGCGGCGGGGGGTGTCCGGCGTTGGACCAGGTCAGGCGCCAGCGGTCGGCGTCGCGGTCGAGGCGGGCGTGCACCGCCGTCGCCCCCACGCCCAGGGGCAGGACGTCGATCGCCTGGTCGATGGCGTGCAGGGCTGCGGCGGGTGAGTGGGCCGGATCGTCCAGGCTGGCCTGGCGGAGCATGCTGCGGATCTGGCCCATCACGGCGGCGGCCCGGACGTCGTGGCCGATCACGTCACCGATCGAGATCATGAGGGACGCGGGCAGCGGATAGGCGTCGTACCAGTCCCCGCCCACCATGTCCTGGTCGGCGGCGGGCAGGTACAGGGCCGCCATGTCCAGGCCGGGCACGTCCGGCAGCTCGGTCAGCATCGCGGCCTGGAGCTGCTCGGCCGTGCTGAGCCGGTTGGCGACGAAGCGGGTGCGCTCCACCGCCTGGCTCACGTACCCAGCCACCGTGGTGAGGACGGCCTCCTCGGTCGGGGCCAGGACGTGGGGGCGGGACCAGCACCAGGTCAGGACGCCGTGCCCGTTCGGCAGCGGGACGCAGAGCACGGATTCGAGGCCCAGCGAGTCGTAGCCGGCGACGGCCTCGGGCCCGTATCCGCGCAGGAGACCCGTGCGGTCCGGTACGAAGACCGTGCGCTGTTCGCGCATGGCCAGGGCGCTCGGAAAGGCCGCGTCCCGCTCCAGCCGGTCGATCGCGTTCTCCACCGGCCGTGCGTCGTCCGGGTCGATGACCCGCCACAGCCCCGGCCCGTCGGCCAGCAGCAGCCCCACGAACGCGGGCTCGGCGGGCCCCTGGAACAGGTGGCGCAGGCGGCGGGTCAGGTCCGTGAGATCGCGGGCGTGGGCGAGCTCGATCGAGGCGCGCAGCAGCAGACCGGCATGGTCGCGGTCCCGCTGGATCAGCTCCGTCGCGATCCTCAGCCGCAGCTCCATCGAGCAGGCGGCGGTGAGGTCCTCCAGGTCGTGCAGTTCGTCCGCCGTCCACTCCCGGGGCCGGTGGTCAATGGCGCAGAGCGAGCCGAGGACGTGTCCGTCGGCGTCGGTGAGCGGCATTCCGGCGTACGCGACCACCTGGAGATCGGGGATGGCGAGGCTGGCGCAGGTGCGCGGGTGCGTCCGGGTGTCATTGAGGACCAGCGGGCCGCCGTCCGCGACGACGTGCTGGCAGAAGGAGTGGCTGAGGGGGGTCTCGCGCCGGGCCGCCCAGGGGCCGGACATCCCGACCATGCCGGGGAACACCTGCCGGTCGGGCTCCAGCAGCGAGACCAGGGACACCGGGACGTGCAGCAGGCGGGACACCAGCCGCGCGAACCGGTCCATGCCGGGATCGGCCGCCGCGGTCAGCCCCGCCAGCCGCAGCGCCTCAAGCCTTCCGGGGTCCCTCACCCCGGGGCCTCCGTCCGGACGTGAAGGAAAGGCGCGATGCCCATAAAACGCATTTTACGAATATACGGGCGAAAGCCCGCGTTGTCCTGGCCTGAAGCGGCGCCCCTACCCCCGCCGGGCCTCCGTGTCGCCGTTGACCGTGCGGAGAGTGAGGCGGCGCGCGTGGTCCGTGGCCTCGGCCGCCGGGATGTCCGTGGTCGAGCGGCCATTGACGGTGTGCGCGTCGGTCGCGTACGCGGGGGCGTCGGCCGGGAGGGTGACGCGCGCGGAGCCGTTGCGGGTGATGCCGCTGAGCGTGTCGGGGCCGGTGGCGCAGCTGACGTCCACGTCGCCGTTGACCGTCTCGGCGTCGATGCCGCTGCCCCGGAGACCGGTCGCGCGGACGGATCCGTTCCGGGTGACCAGGTGCTGGCGGGCGTCCTTCGCGCCGGAGTCCTGCACGGTGACGTCACCGTTGACGGTGCTGAGGTTCAGCCCGCCCCGCACATCGCTGACGTCGATCCCGGCGTTGCGCGCCCGCACGGTGAGTGTGACGCCGGCGGGTACGCGGACGAGCGGCATGCCGCCGCAGTTGTCCCGGGCCCGGTCGTCGCTCTCGTCGCACGGCAGGTCGAGGGTGTACGCGTCCCCGTCCCCGTCGTCCCCGTGCGCGAGGACCGAGTCGTCCACCGTGACGTGGTCCCCGTCCGTCCCGACGACCCGTACGCCGCCCTGGGTGGTGATGACGAGCCGGGTGTCCTGGGCGAGGGCGGCCGTCCGGAATTCCGCTCCCCGCGCGTCCGGGCCGTCGTGGCCGCAGGCGGACAGCACCAGCAGTGCGCACCCGGCCAGGACCGCCCGGCCCTTCGCTTTGCTCCGCGATGAGGTCATGGGAGGCGTGTGCCCCGGAAGCGGGGGCCTACGGCTCATCGTCCCCCGCGCCCGCCGGTGAACGCCGAGATGATCCAGATCACCAGCAGGGCGAGAAAGACGACGACGATGATCGTGGGAAGCGCTGACACCCTGGTCCCCCTTGGGGTCGTGTGACCGTTCCTGCCGTGGTCCCTGAGGCTCACGAGGCTCAAGGGGCCTGGAACGAACGGATGTTACGCACCTGCGGCCGGGGCCGCCAGGGTGCCGACCCGCCTCGGAGCGTGCAGCGGCCGGCTCAGTAGCTGCTGGTGTACCCCAGCGCGCTGCCGATGCGTCCGGAGCTCTCGGAGGCGCCGCCCACCGCGTACGAGGTGTAGTCGGCGTCGTTGAGCATCGGGGTGTAGCAGGAGTACTGGTCGGACGCGCTGTCGTAGCGCGGGGTGCCGCAGTACTCCCCGGCGTTGTCCTGGTCGCGGACCACTCTGGCGTAGACGCTATTGCCGTCGGACCAGACCCGCGCCCAGACCGTCCGGCACGACGGGCTGTAGCGCAGTTCCACGGTGCCGACCCGGGCGCCGTTGACGTACAGGGCCTGCGAGCGGGCGGTGTACGCCCCCGAGGCGCAGCCGGACGACATGGGATCGGCGCCGTCCTGCGCCGCCGCGTCGGCGGAGCCGGACAGGGCGAGGGTGAGTCCGGTGACGGCCGCCGCCACGGCGGTCGCGTGCTTGAGGGTGCGGGCGAGCTGCATGGAGGGTCCTCCAGAGACGGGGTGGATGTGGGGCACCGTGGCACGGCCGGCGGTGGTCGATCCACCGCTTCCCGTCCCGTCCCGCGGCGGGCCCGACGGGACGGCGTCCCAGGGACACCGTCCCGCGTCCCAGGGACGTGAGCTGCTGGAACGGGCCCGCTGCGGCGTGGCAACGTCGTTGTCCGAAGCGGCCGTCGGCTGCTCGGGCAGTCGTCGGCCGAGGGCCGTTCCCCCGACACCCCCGATGCGCCGGTCGCGTAGCCGCCCGATGTCCTTCGACGCCGGCTGCACCTCGAACCGAATCCCAAGGAACGCGTCATGCGCCTCAAGCGAACCGCCCTGACAGCCGCCACCGCCGTCTTCGCCGCCGTCCTCGCGGTGACGGGCGGCGGCACCGCCAGTGCGAGCGGTTACGACTGGTCGGACCCGGTCGACTCCGGCTGCGCCAGTGACGCCTACACGGCGTCCTCGTCCTCGCTGCTCGACAACGACGAGCGGATCGGCGTCATCGAGCTGCGGTACAGCCCCTCGTGCCGCACGGTCTGGGCCCGTGTGTACTCGCAGAACGACGAGTTGTGGGCCCAGGTGAAGCGTAAGCACGACTCCGCCACCGCCTTCTGCGACTGGACCCGGTGGTCCGCCGAGAGGGGCCAGTACTACTGCTACACCGCCATGCTCAACGACGCCGGATACCTCTCCTACGCCGAGGGGTATGCCACCGCGCGCGGCCGCTACGGCTGGGACCAGACCATCACCGGCTCCTACTGATCCACCCCACTCATCCAGGGAGTATCCATGCGCACCCAGACCCTCTTCGGCCGGACGGCCGTGATTGCCGTCGCGTCCGCCGCCCTCGCCACCGGCTTCACCGGCTCGGCGTCCGCCGCGAGTTACGACGGCCAGGACCCGATCTCCTCCGGCTGCTCGGCGAGCGCCATCACCGCCGCCTCCAGGGCGCTGTACGCGAAGGGTGCCCAGGTCGGCACCGTCGAGCTGCGCTACAGCACCGCCTGCCGCACCACCTGGGTCCGGGTCTTCTCGGACGGCCCGAACTTCGGCGGTTACGTCAACCGCGTCCAGGACGGCACCACCCAGTGGTGCGGCGGCCCGAGCATCGCCGCCAACGGCCAGGAGTACTGCTTCAGCGCGATGCTGAACGACGCGGGCTACACCTCCTGGGCCGCCGGTTACGCCTCCAACGTCATCGGCGAGGACGAGTCGGGTACGCACACGACCTCGGCGTACTGATCCGCCGGACAGGCCCTAGCGGCGGCGCAGCGCCTCGGTGCCCGCGTACCGGGCGCTCGCGCCCAGCTCCTCCTCGATGCGGATCAGCTGGTTGTACTTCGCGGTGCGGTCGGACCGGGACAGGGAGCCGGTCTTGATCTGGCCGCAGCCCGTGGCGACCGCCAGGTCCGCGATCGTGGTGTCCTCCGTCTCGCCCGAGCGGTGCGACATGACGACCGTGTAGCCGGCGCGGTGCGCGGTGGACACCGTGGTCATCGCCTCCGTCAGGGTGCCGATCTGGTTGACCTTCACCAGGATCGAGTTGGCGACCCCGGAGGCGATGCCCTCGCGGAGCAGCGCGTCGTTCGTGCAGAACACGTCGTCGCCCGTCAGCTGGCAGCGGTCGCCGACGCGGGCGGTCAGCTCGCGCCAGCCGTCCAGGTCGTCCTCGGCCATGGCGTCCTCGACCGACACGACGGGGTAGGCGTCGATCAGTTTCACCAGGTAGTCCGCGTGCTCCGAGGGGGTGCGGCGTACGCCTTCGCCCGTGTAGTCGTACACCCCGTCGCGGAAGAACTCCGACGTCGCCGGGTCCATGACCAGGCCGATGTCCGTGCCCGGCCGGTACCCCGTGCGCTCGACGGCCGCCACGACGAAGTCCAGCGCCTCCTCCGCCGTACGGAGGGCGGGCGCGAAGCCGCCCTCGTCGCCGACGCCCGTGGAGTGGCCGGCGGCGAGCAGGTCGCGGCGCAGGGTGTGGAAGACCTCCGACCCCATGCGGACCGCCTCGGCGAAGGTCTCCGCGCCGATCGGGGCGATCATGAACTCCTGGAAGTCCAGCGGATTGTCGGCGTGGGCACCCCCGTTGACGATGTTCATCATCGGGACGGGCAGCAGCCGGGCGTCTGCCCCGCCCAGGTAGCGGTAGAGCGGCAGGCGGTGCGCCGCCGCCGCGGCCTTGGCGGCGGCCAGCGAGACGCCCAGGATCGCGTTGGCGCCGAGCCGGGACTTCGTGGCGGTGCCGTCCGCCGCGACGAGCGCGGCGTCCAGCCCCGCCTGGTCCTCCGCGTCCCGGCCGGTGACGGCCTCGGTGAGCTCCGTGTTGACGTGGTGCACGGCCCGGTCGACGCCCTTGCCGTGCCAGCGGGCCGGGTCGCCGTCGCGCAGTTCGACGGCCTCGCGGGCGCCGGTCGACGCCCCGGAGGGGACCGCGGCCCGGCCGAGCGAGCCGTCCGACAGTTCCACGTCCACCTCGACGGTGGGGTTGCCCCGGCTGTCCAGGACGCGGCGGCCGGTGACGGAAGTGATGGCGGTCATGGGAGTCCTTCCCTTGTCGCGTGCCGCGGTCCGGCTGCGACGACGGTGGCGCGGGACCCGGCGAGAAGAAACTCTACAGCAAAGCTGTTCAGTAGTGCTGTTCAGTAGTGCTGTTTAGCTGTGCTGAACAGTTCTGCTGTGCAGTCCCCGGTCCTGTTTCCGCCCCCGCGTTAAAGTGCGGTATGCCCCTCCCGGAATCCGCCTCCATCGCCGCCGAGCTGCGCACAGCGATGGGCAAGCTCACCCGCCGCGTGAAGCTTGAGGACCAGATGCCGCTCGGCCAGGTGGCCGTGCTCGGCGAGCTGGACCGCAACGGCGCCCTGACCACCAGCGAGCTCGCCGCCAACCAGCGGGTGAGGCCGCAGTCCATGGCGCGCGCGGTCGGACTGCTGATGGACCAGGGGCTGATCACGCGCCGCGCTCACCCCACCGACGGCCGCAAGAGCCTGGTCGAGCTGTCGGAGGCCGGGCGCGCCCTCCTGGAGGAGGAGCGGGAGCGCCGGGCCGACTGGCTGGCCCGCGCGATCGACGCCGAACTGAGCCCGGAGGAACGCGAGTTGCTGGCCCGCGCGATCGGGCTCGTCGGGCGGCTGGCGGCGCACTGAGGGCGGGGGCAGGGGCCGGCGCCCTCGCGGACACCGGCCCCCGCCGCCTCACTGTCTTACCGCTTCACCGCTTCACCGCTTCAGCAGAAAGCCGAAGTCGGTCGACGTCCGCCCGGTCAGGCGGACCGGCGAGACGAGCTTCCCCTCGGCCAGCAGGCGTTCCGTCTCGGCCCGCGAGAAGCCGAAGCCGTCCGCCACCAGGCGCAGCGGGCGTACGGGGACGGGCGCGTCGAAGCGGACCGACACCTCGGCCACCTCGCGGTCCAGGTGGTCCGCGCCCCCGGTGTCCAGGCGCCACGCACCCGTCCAGTCGAGGGCTATGCGGTTGCGGCGGCGCACGACACCGTCCTGGAGCAGTTCGCCCGCCAGGGCGGGGTCGTTGGCGTGCATCCGGTCCAGCAGCTCAGGGCGTACGGAGCGGACGTGCGCGCGCTCCAGGATCGTGACCTTGGTGGTGTCCCCGCACCCCGTGCAGAGCGCGAGGAGCCAGGCGTCGAGCAGTTTGTGGTTCGCGTTGACGCGGAACCTGCCGTGCGCCCGGAAGGCGCCGGACGCGCAGGTGTGGCAGCGGCGCAGGACGAGGGGCAGGCGTGTGGGCATGACGGCCCAATGGATGAGCACAGGTGTACACCGGTTTCCGTGTGAGAAGTCCGCAGCGGGAAGCGGCACGGCGCACAGGGTGCGACGCGCGACCGATCAGCAGTGGGGAGGTCTCACGCGATGTACAACGGAACGCCCTTCCAGGGGACGGCAGATGCGGGGCCGTGCCGCGCACGGCAGGGGCCCGGCAGGACGGTAGCGGGGCGGGCCGGGGGACTGCCACCGGATTTCGCCGGGCGGCCTCGGCGCCCAAATGCCCGAGCCGTTAAGGTCGTTGTGATCGCAAAGAGCGCGAAGAGTGGCCAGGGGGAGCGATGGGCGGGAGAGGGGCGGCACGCCGGTGGGGCGTCGTCACGGCCGGGGCCGTGCTGGCGGCGGTGGCGCTGACCGGCTGCGGCGGCGGTGGCGGCGCGCCCGGCGCGAAGGCGGCCGAGGGGTCCAAGGGCGGCGGGGACGCGAAGAAGCCGGCGCGGCGCGCGTACGACCCGCCCGTGCGGTTCGAGGGGAACGCGGTCGACCTGACGGGCGCCGGGCAGCCGAGCACGTCGAGCGGAGAGGCCCTGCGGCCCGCGGTGACGCTGGTGGACGGGGTCGCGTACGTGGACGACGAGGGCGGGATCGACGCGATCGACACCCGGACCGGCGACTCCCGGTGGTACGTGGCGACGAAGCACGAGGCGGAGCGGGGCGGCTTCGGGACGGAGCGGGTCGCGCCCCTGGTCTCGGACGACGGCCGGACCGTCTACGCCGCGTGGGACCGCCGGGTGCCGGGCGAGGGCACCACGCCGGACCGGTTCGTGATCGAGGTGCTGGCCGTCGACACCGCCACCGGCAGGAAGACCTGGTCGGCCGAGATCCCGTCCGACCCCAGCTCCACCGGGCTCGCCGCCACGGCCATCGGCGCGGACGGGAACCTCGCGCCGCAGGTCGTCGGGGTGGACGCCGGCACCGCGGTCGTCACCGACGCGGACACCACGTACGCCCTCGACCCCGCCACCGGGGCCGTCCGCTGGAAGAAGGGCGGCTACCGGGCACTGAACCTCGCCGAGGGCGTCGTGGCCGGCGGCGAGGAGACCGGGTACGCCAAGGGCCGGCTGCTGGGCGTCGACGCGGAGACGGGGAAGCGGCGGTGGACCGTGGCCGACGCCCGGCAGCCCGCCCACGCCGCGCCGAGGCTGCTGAGTGCGAACCTCGGCGACCGGACGGTCGTCGTGGACGCGGTGACCGGGGCGACGCGAGTCAGCTTCGACAGCCGGGACTGGCGGTGCCTGGACGACGCGCGGTCGCTGGTCGCGTGCTCCAGGAACGGGTACCGCGCGTCGGACCGCGGGATCGTGGTTTTCGACGCCACCACGTTCCGGCACACGTGGGTGCTGCCCGACCACTCCGGACGGTCGGTGCCGAGGGTCACCGGGTTCTGGCACGGCGCCCTGTACGGGGAGGTGGGCGAGCGGCCGGTCGTCCTGGACGGCCTCACGGGCAAGGACCGCGAGACCGAGCCGAACGCGGCGCCGATCGAGATCGACCGGTACGGCGGCGTGGAGGGGACGCGGTTCGTTCCGGCCGCGGGATGACGGAAGAGGGCCCCCCACGCGACGGCGTGCGGGCCCCTCGGCCGTACCGGACGGGCTACTTCTTGAAGCCGTAGTCCATCAGCTTCTTCGCGTCCGACATGCGGTTCGTCTCCGACGACGAGGTCAGGACCGTACCGATCACCGTCTTGCCCTTGCGGGTCGCGGCGAAGACCAGGCAGTACTTGGACGCCGGGCCGGAGCCCGTCTTCACACCGATCGCACCGCTGTACGTGCCCAGCAGCTTGTTCGTGTTGGTCCACGACATGTAGCGGTAGCCGCCGCTCTTCGTCGTGACCTTCTGCTTGGTCGACTTCGTCTTCACGACCGTGCGGAAGGTGGAGTACTTCATCGCGCTGCTCGCGAGCTTCGTCAGGTCGCGCGGGGTCGAGTAGTTGGACCCGTTCCCTATGCCGTCGAACGAGTCGAAGTGCGTGTTCTTCAGACCGAGGGTCTTGGCGGTGCTGTTCATCTTGCCGATGAACGACTTCACCCGCGCCGCCCGCGTCTTGCCGGAGCCGAACTTGTCCGCCAGCGCGTACGCGGCGTCGCAGCCCGACGGCAGCATGAGGCCGTAGAGCAGCTGGCGCACGGTGACCTTGTCGCCCACGATCAGCCGCGCCGAGGACGCGCCCTTGGAGACGATGTAGTCGCTGTACGCCTTCTGGACCGTGACCTTGGAGTCCAGGTTCAGGCCCTTCTGGGCCAGCACCACGCGTGCGGTCATGATCTTCGTCGTCGAGCCGGTGGAGCGGCGGGTGTCCGCGGCCTTGGTGAACAGCGTCTTTCCGGTGCCGTTGTTCATCACGAAGCCGCCCTTGGCGACGATCGAGGGCGCCTTGGGCGTGGCGGCCTGTGCCGTGGAGGCGAACGCGCCGCCCGCGATCAGGGCGCCCGTGGTGAGGGCCACCGTGGCGGTCGCCGAACCGCGCCTTATGCCCTTAATGCCGAGTTTCAAGTTGTACGCTCCAAATGCCCCTGGATGGCGGCCACATGAGGGTGCCGCCGCGCAGATAAGACGAACGGCCGCGCCGCTTGGTTGGGCTCACGCGCGGGTGATTTTTTACGACATCCAGGGGCGGCGGGGCGTTCGCGCGGCGATGGCGCGCGGTGACCAGGGACTACGATCGGCGTCACATCCGAGCGCCCCAGAGGCCGGAGGCAACCGTGGACGATGTCGTGCGTGCGCAGGAGTCCGTCAGGGCATACGGCGAGCTCCTCGCCCTCGCCGAACGCCTGGAGGCGTTGCGGCAGCTGGGCAGGGACGGGGTCGAGGCGCATACGACGGCCGCGCTGCACGCGGTCCGCTTCGCCGCGACGATCCTGTGGCGGACCGTGCCGGACGTGCCGGAGCCGGCCTACCGGCAGGACGAGGAACGCCTGCTCGAACTGGCCGCGCACTGGCGCGAGGCGGCGCTCGGCCTCGGTGAGTTCGCGCCCCAGCGCCCGACGCTGCGGCTGGTGGAAAACGACGGGTCGTCCGCGTAGCGGCTGGGATAGCGTCCCCCGGCATGACGCCTTCCCTGCGCAGCGAACGCCTGGTCCTCGAACCGTATGTGCCCGCCGACGAGGAGGCGTTCGTCGCCCTCTTCCTGGACCCCCGCGTCTCCCGGTGGATGGGCGACGGGCCCTGGCCCGAGGAGCGGTACCGGACCACGTTCTCCCGCATCTTCACGCATGCCTACGGCAGCGGGGGCTTCGACGTCTGGGCCGTGCGCCGGGACGGCCGGGCGGTCGGCCACGCGGAGATCAAACCGGCCAAGGCCGTGGAGGGGTACGAGCTGATCTACGGCCTCGCACCCGAGGCGTGGGGCCAGGGGCTCGGCACCGAACTGGCGCGGACGATCACCGCGTACGGCTTCGAGGTGCTGAACCTGGACCAGGTGTACGCGACCGTCGCCGAGCCGAACGCGGCCTCGCTGGCGGCCCTGCGGAAGGTGGGGTTCCAGCACGTCAGGGGCATCGCCGAGGAGGACGGGAGCACGACGCTGCTGCTGGCGTGCGAGCGGTAGCGGCCCGGCCCCTCGCCCATATCGTGGACGGTAGGACGCTTGCGTGCATGTTGTATCTATGCTGTACGCATGCCAGCCCCCGCACCCTCCACATCCCCCGGCCCCGCTCCCCTCGCCCCGCCCGCGAAGCAGCCCCCGGCCGCCGAGCGCGTCTACACGCACGTCAAGGACGCCGTCCTGGACCGCCGCTACGAGGGCGGCACCCTGCTGACCGAGGGTGGCCTCGCCGAGGCCGTGGGGGTCTCGCGCACGCCGGTGCGCGAGGCACTGCTGCGCCTTGAGGTCGAGGGGCTCATCAAGCTCTACCCGAAGAAGGGCGCCCTGGTGCTCGCCGTCTCCGCCCAGGAGATCGCGGACGTGGTGGAGACCCGGCTGCTGGTCGAGGAGTTCGCCGCCCGCAAGGCGGTGCCCGCGTCCCCGCAGCTGATCAGCCGGCTGGAAGCGCTCCTGGAGGAGCAGCGGCACTACTCCGACGCCGGCGACCTGGCCACCGTCTCCGTCAAGGACCGCTGCTTCCACGCCGAGATCGTCCGCCACGCGGGCAACGAGATCCTGTCCCGCCTCTACGACCAGCTGCGCGACCGCCAGCTGCGGATGGGCGTCGCCGTGATGGAGGCCCACCCGGACAGGATCGCCGCCAACATCGCGGAGCACAGCGAGCTGCTGGAGGCGATCAGGTCCGGTGACGCGGAGTTCGCCGCCCAGGTCGTGCGCCGCCACGTCGGCCGGGTCAAGGTGCTGGTCCGGGGTGAGGACCGGTGAGTTCCGCCGCCGCGCCCACCCTGCCCCTGCCCGGTGACCCGCCCGGCGGCCGGCGTGCCGTCAGGGTCTGGGGCATCGGCGTCGCCGTCTACTTCGTCGCCATCATCTTCCGGACCAGCCTCGGTGTCGCCGGACTCGACGCCGCCGACCGGTTCGACGTCAACGCCTCGGCCCTCTCCACCTTCTCGATCCTCCAGCTGCTCGTGTACGCGGGCATGCAGATACCCGTCGGCCTGATGGTCGACCGGCTCGGAACCAAGCGGGTCCTGACCCTCGGGGCCGTCCTGTTCACCCTCGGCCAGCTCGGCTTCGCGCTCTCCCCCACGTACGGCACGGCGCTCGCGTCCCGGGCGCTGCTGGGGTGCGGCGACGCCATGACGTTCATCAGCGTGCTCCGGCTGGGGACGCGCTGGTTCCCGGCCCGGCGCGGACCGCTGATCGGCCAGGTCGCCGCCCTCTTCGGGATGGCGGGCAACCTGATCTCCACGCTGGTGATCGCCCGCGCCCTGCACGGCTTCGGCTGGACGACCACCTTCGTCGGCAGCTCGCTGGCCGGGGTCGTGGTGCTCGTGCTGCTCCTGCTCTTCCTCAAGGACCACCCCGAGGGCTACGAGCCGCCGCCCGCCCAGCACGCCGGCGGGGTGTACGTGCGCAAGCAGATCGCCGCCTCCTGGCGGGAACCCGGGACCCGGCTCGGCATGTGGGTGCACTTCACCACGCAGTTCCCGGCGATGGTGTTCCTGCTGCTGTGGGGCATGCCCTTCCTGGTCGAGGACCAGGGACTCGGCCGGGGGACCGCCGGTGAGCTGCTGACCCTGGTGGTGCTCTCGAACATGACGCTGGGTCTCGTCTACGGGCAGGTGATCGCCCGTCACCACGCGGCCCGCGTCCCGCTCGCCCTCGGCACGGTCGGCGCGACGGCCACGCTGTGGGCGGTGACGATCTTCCACCCCGGCGACCACGCGCCGATGTGGCTGCTGGTCGTCCTGTGCGTGGTGCTCGGGGCGTGCGGCCCGGCCTCGATGATCGGCTTCGACTTCTCCCGCCCGGCCAACCCGCCCGAGCGCCAGGGCACCGCGTCCGGCATCGTCAACATGGGCGGCTTCGTCGCCTCGATGACCACGCTGCTGGCGGTCGGCGTGCTGCTGGACGCGACCGGTGACAACTACCGGGTGGCGTTCTCGTCGGTCTTCGTCCTGGAGGCGCTGGGCGTCGCGCAGATCCTGCGGCTGCGCGCGAGGGCGGCACGCCGCGAGCGCGACCACCACGTGATCAGCCGGGTGGAGGCGGTCCACGTGCCGGCGTGATCCGGCCCCGAACGGCGGCGCGCCCGTCCCCCCTCGCGGGGGCGGGCGCCGCTGTGTGCCGGGGCTCTTGTGGCGTTACGGGGTGACGGCGAAGTGCTGGAGGATGGCGTCGGCCAGCTCCTGGTCGCCCTCGGCCTTGACCCGGTCCGCGACGGCGGCGGGCCGCACCCGGCCGCAGGCCAGCCGTACGTACGTCTCCCAGTCCATGGACAGCGTCGCGGCGGGCCCGAGCGACGGGGCGACGTCCAGCGAACCGCGCCCCTCGGCGTCGACCCGTACGGTGCGCATGAACTCCAGCGGCCCGTGCACGTCCAGCACCACGGCCGAGTTGGCCGGTGCGCCCGCGCTCTTGGCCACCACCTTCGGCAGCCCCAGCAGCAGGATGTCGCGGGCGACGAGCGCGCCGGGGGAGTCCAGGTTGCCGGGCCTGCCCAGGGCCGTCCGCAGGTCCTGCTCGTGCACCCAGACGTCGAACGCGCGCATCCGCAGCGCCGTCTCCAGGGTCTGCTCGGCGCCCAGCGGCGCCCGCACCATGGTCTCCGGGTCCCGCGTCTCGTTCCGCAGCTGCCGGGAACGGCGGATGACCGTGTACTCCAGCTCGGAGGTCATCTCCGGCGCGGTGTGGTGGCGCCGGACGTCGACCTGCATCTCCATGTAGCGGGCGAACTCGCTCTGCACGTGGAACAGGTCGCGCGGCAGGGTGTGGATCGGGCGCGGGTCGCCGAGCTGTTCGCACTCCATCCCGATGATGTGCGACACGATGTCGCGCACGGACCAGTTGGGGCAGGGTGTGCGGCCGTTCCACTCCCCCTCGGCGAGCGGGCTCACCAGCTCGGCTATCGACTCGATGGAGTGGGTCCAGGCGTCGGCGTAGGTCTGGAGGCTGGGATGGACGGTCACGGGACCCCTCGTGCGGTTCTGCGGTGCATGGGCAACTGGGCGCGGACGGTCGGGCTGCGGGCTGCGGGCGGCGATGAGGTTCGGTGGCTAAGTTACGCTGCGAGCAGGCACCCCGGCAGTGCTTTCGTGTGACGATCGTAGGCCGGTGTTGACGGCTCGAATGCCAGGACGGTGGTAGTGTGCGCGCCTCCCTCATCCAGATCGCAGTAGACCCGGACGAACCCGTCGATTCCCGCAGGGAACGCGCCGCCTCCCTGGTGGCGTCTCAGCGGGGCGCGGACCTGGTGGTCCTCCCCGAACTGTGGCCGGTCGGAGCCTTCGCCTACACGGCCTTCGAGGACGAGGCCGAGCCGCTGACGGGCCCGACGCACGAGGTGATGGCCAAGGCCGCCGCCGAGGCCGGGGTCTGGCTGCACGCCGGCTCCTTCGTGGAACGGGCCGAGGACGGCACCCTCTACAACACCACGCTCGTCTTCTCCCCCGAGGGTGAGCGGGCCGCCGCCTACCGCAAGATCCACCGCTTCGGCTTCGACCAGGGCGAGGCGGTCATGATGGGCGCCGGCGAGGACCTGGTCACCGTTCCCCTCCCGGAGACCACGCTCGGCCTGGCCACCTGCTACGACCTCCGCTTCCCGGAGCTCTTCCGGGGCCTGGTCGACGCGGGTGCCGAAACCCTGGTCGTTGCGGCCGGCTGGCCGGAGCGCCGCCGCGCCCACTGGACCCTGCTCGCGCAGGCCCGCGCCGTCGAGAACCAGTCGTACGTCCTCGCCGTCGGCTCCGCCGGCACCCACGCGGGCGTCCAGCAGGCCGGCCACTCCCTCGTCGTGGACCCCTGGGGCGAGGTGCTCGCGGAAGCGGGCGCGGACGAGGAGGTGCTGGCCGTCGAGTTCGACCCGGCCAAGGTCGCCGCGACCCGGGAGCAGTTCCCGGCGCTGAAGGACCGGCGACTCGGCCTGGGCGCGCCCACGGTCTGACGCGCGAAGGGCCCTGTTCACGGTTTCACGTGAAACAGGGCCCTTCGCGCGTGGGGCGAGCGGTCAGTCCTCGTGCTCCTTCTCCGCGAGCACGATCACGCACACCGCCACCGCGATCAGCAGCGACGCGTCGGCGTCGTCCCGCACGATGTCGATGCCGTACGTGTCCCGGAGGGACAGCCAGCGGCGGGAGATCTGGGCCAGCAGTTCGCCGTCGTAGTCGATGGCGAACTCGCGGTCCAGGATCTTCCCGCTGACGTCGAGTTCCGTGCCGTCCGCGAGGGTCACGCGGTAGTGGTTCCGCAGCAGCGACAGGTGCTTCTTCTTGACCTTCGCGAGCTGTTCGCCGTCCCGCTCGATCAGCATCGTGTCGCGCAGGCTCAGGAGCTTCTGGCGGATCTCCACGAGGATGCGGCCCTGCGCGTCCTTCAGCTCGAAGGTGTCGCGCACCCGCATGGCCTTGCCGTCGACCAGGAAGACCTTGCGGCCGTCCGCGTCCTCGATCCAGTAGTCGTCACCGATGCCGAAAATGCGCTCGCGCACGAGAAGTCTCATGGCTCACAGGTTCCCCGAGCCACCTGCGGAATGCGGGAACGCCACGGTGCTGTTGACTGGTCTCATGGCAACACGTGCGCGCGTCAGGGCCCCCGAACTCATCGGCAAGGGCGGCTGGCTCAATACAGGCAACCGGCAGTACACCCTCGCTGACCTGCGAGGACGCATCGTCATCCTCGACTTCTGGACCTTCTGCTGTGTGAACTGCCTGCACGTTCTCGATGAGCTGCGCGAGCTGGAGGAGAAGCACCGCGACACCGTCGTGATCATCGGTGTGCACTCGCCGAAGTTCGTGCACGAGGCGGAGCACCAGGCCGTCGTGGACGCGGTCGAGCGGTACGAGGTCCACCACCCGGTCCTCGACGACCCCGAGCTGGCCACCTGGAAGCAGTACGCCGTACGCGCCTGGCCCACGCTCGTCGTCATCGACCCCGAGGGCTATGTCGTCGCCCAGCACGCCGGCGAGGGCCACGCCCACGCCATCGAGAAGCTGGTCGAGGAGCTGGAGGCGGAGCACGCGGCGAAGGGCACCCTGCGGCGCGGGGACGGGCCGTACGTGGCGCCGGAGCCGGTGGCCACGCATCTGCGGTTCCCGGGCAAGGCCCTGCTGCTCGCGGACGGCGGCTTCCTGGTCTCCGACACCACCCGGCACCGGCTGGTCGAGCTGGACCCGGACGGGGAGACCGTGCGCCGGCACTTCGGGACGGGCGACCGCGGCTTCGCGGACGGCGGGCCGGACGAGGTCCGGTTCAGCGAGCCGCAGGGGCTCGCCCCGCTGCCCGACGGGCGGATCGCGGTCGCCGACACCGTCAACCACGCCATCCGCGCCCTCGACCTCACGACCGGGACCACGACCACCCTCGCCGGCACCGGCCGCCAGTGGTGGCAGGGGGCGCCCACCAGCGGCCCGGCCCGCGAGGTGGACCTCTCCTCGCCGTGGGACGTCGCCTGGTTCGGCGGCCGGCTCTGGATCGCCATGGCCGGGGTGCACCAGCTGTGGACGTACGACCCCGAGGACGGCACCGTGCGCGTCGCCGCCGGGACCACCAACGAGGGCCTGGTCGACGGACCCGGCGCGGAGGCGTGGTTCGCCCAGCCGTCCGGGCTCGCGGCGACCGAGGAGCGGCTGTGGGTCGCCGACTCGGAGACGTCCGCACTGCGCTGGGTCGACCGCGAGGGCGCCGTGCACACCGCCGTCGGCACCGGCCTCTTCGACTTCGGCCACCGGGACGGCGCCGCCGGCCAGGCCCTGCTCCAGCACCCCCTCGGCGTCACCGCCCTGCCCGACGGGTCCGTCGCCGTCTGCGACACGTACAACCACGCCCTGCGCCGGTACGACCCGGCGAGCGGCGAGGTCACCACCCTGGCCACGGACCTGCGGGAGCCCAGCGACGCCGTGCTGGTGGACGGCGACCTCGTCGTCGTGGAGTCCGCCCGGCACCGGCTGACCCGGCTGCGGCTGCCCGAGGAGGCGGTACGCGTCGCCGAGCAGGCGCACCGCACCCAGCGGGCCGCCACCGAGGTCGCCCCCGGTGCGCTCCGGCTCGACGTCGTCTTCCAGGCGCCGGCCGGGCAGAAGCTGGACACCCGGTACGGTCCTTCGACGCGGCTGCTGGTCTCCTCGACCCCGCCCGGGCTGCTGGCCGAGGGCGAGGGCGCGGGCACCGACCTCTTCCGGGACCTCGTCCTCGCGGACGGCGTCACCGAGGGCGTCCTGCACGTCTCCGCGATGGCCGCGTCCTGCGACGACGACCCCGCCAACGAGTACCCGGCCTGCCACGTCCACCAGCAGGACTGGGGCGTCCCCCTCCGCGTCACGGAGGGCGGAGCGGCCCGGCTGCCGCTGGTGCTCGCGGGGCTGGACGCGTAGCGCCTCAGCCGTCCGCCGTCAGGCGGCGGGCCGCCTCGGTGTGACGGCGCACGTGGTCCGGGCTCGCCGTCACCCGGAGCAGTGCCTCCAGGGCCCGGAGCGCGCCCTCGTCGTAGCCGGCGCTCTCCGCCTCCGTGGCCGCCTCGTCCAGGAGCCGGACGCCCTCCTCCTCCGCGCCCAGGGCGAGGCGGGCCTCGCCGCTGACGGACAGCAGCAGCACCCGGCGGGCCGCCTCCTCGTGCTCGGGGCCCAGGTCGAAGGCGGTCCGGGCGGAGTCCAGGGCGTCCTGCGGGCGGCCCGCCGACAGCTGCATCCGGGCCAGGTGCTGGAGCGCGAGCATCTCCGTGTGCGCGTCGGGCTCCGCCCGGGCCAGCCGGAGGGCTCGTTCGCAGCCCTCCATCGCCAGGTCCAGGCCGCCCTGCTCGGCCTGCACGATGGCCAGGTTGATGAGCGCGGTCGCCTCGCCGAGCCGGTCGTCGGCCCGCCGGGCGAGACCGGGCGAGGGTTCGAGCATGGCGACGGCCTCACCGGTCCTGCCCTCCTCCGTCAGCACCCAGCCGAGCAGATTGCGGACCCGGGACTCGGCGTACGGGTCCTCGCGGGCGACGGCCGCCGCCAGGGCCAGTTCCAGCACCGGGGCCCAGCCGTCCCGTACCCGCCACACCACGTGCGGCCACTGGAGCAGGATGATCCGCCAGGCGCGGTCGTCGAGCCCGGCGGCCCGGGCCGCGGCGGCCGCCAGGGTCAGGTCCTCGCGCTCGGCGGCCAGCCAGCTCATCGCCTCCGCCCGGTCCGTGAAGTCCCGGGTCGCGGTGGGCGCGTGGAAGCCGTCGGGCAGCACGAAGCAGGGCTCGCCGCCCGGTTCGGCCGTGTCGGCGGCAGCGAGCGCGGTGGCGATGTAGTGGTCCAGCACGCCGATGAGCGCGTCCGGCGCCGCCGCCGGGTCGAGTCCCCGTGCGTACAGCCGCACCAGGTCGTGCAGTATCCAGCGCCCGGGGCTCGCCTCCGTGACCAGGTGGGCGGCGGCGAGCCGTTCCAGCGCCGCCCCGGCGGTGACCGGGTCGCTGCCGGCGAGCGCCGCCGCGGTGTACGGGTCGAAGTGGCTGCCCGGGTGGTGGCCGAGCCGGCCGAGGTGGTGGACGGCGTCCGGCGGCAGCTGTCGCACGGTGAGCCGCAGGGAGGCGGACACGCCGGTGTCCTCCACGTCCAGATAGGACAGCCGGCTGCGCTCGTCCGCGAGTTCGTCGGCCATGGCGGCCAGCGTCCACTGCGGGCGGCCCGCCAGCCGGGCGGCCGTCACCCGCAGCGCGAGGGGCAGCCCGCCGCACAGATCGGCGAGCCGCCGGGCCGCCACCGGTTCCGCGAGGACCCGTTCCTCGCCGAGCACCCCGGCCAGCAGCGCGGTGCCGTCCGGCGGTTCGAGTATGTCCACCGGGACCGGCACGGCGGCGTCCGAGGCGATCAGCCCGTCGAGCCGGTGCCGGCTGGTGACGAGCGTGACGCAGTCCGCCCCGCCCGGCAGCAGCGGCCTGACCTGCGCGGAGTCGCGGGCGTCGTCCAGCACGACGAGGAGGCTGAGCCGGTCGGTGAGCGAGCGGAACAGCGCCGCCGCTCCGGCCACGGACTCCGGCACCCGGCGGGGCGCGACGCCGAGCGCGAGCAGGAACTCCCTCAGCACTTCGAGCGGGGTCGGCTCGGCGGCCTCCCCGAAGCCGCGCAGATCCGCGAAGAGCCTCCCGTCCGGGAAGGCGGCGGGGGACCGGCGCGCCCAGTGCAGCGCCAGCGCGGTCTTGCCGACCCCGGCCGGCCCGGTGACCAGGCAGACGGGCGCCTCCCCGGCCGCCGCCCGCGACAGCGCGGTCAGCTCGGCCCCCCGCCCGTGGAACCCGCGCGGCGCGCGGGGCAGCAGATCGGCGACGGGCGCGGGTGCGCCCGCGGCGGTGTACGGGGAGGGCGGCACGTGCGCCGGCACGACGGCCTGCGCCCCGCCGGGCCCGCCGCGGGCGGACGCGCCGTGGAGCAGCAGCGAACCGGCCTGCGGTGCGCCGAGGTCGCCGGTGCCGCCGTGCGGCGGGCGACCGGCCTGCGAGGCGCCGGTCCCGGTGGAAACCCGCGGCCCGGGGGACGCCGCACCGGGGCCCTCGGCCCCCACGGTGTGCCCAGGAGCGACGGGGCCGCCCTCCCCGCGCAGGATGCGCGCGTACGCGTCCGCCAGCTCGCGGCCCGGGTCGATGCCCAGTTCGTCCGCGAGGAGGCGGCGGGTGCGGTGGAAGCAGTCCAGCGCCTCGGACTGGCGGCCCGAGCGGTGGAGGGCGGTCATCAGGGCCGCCGCCAGGGATTCGCGCATGGGGTGGGCGACGGCCTCCGCCCGGAGGGCCGCCGCGGCGCGGTGGTGTTCGCCCAGCTCCCCGTAGGCGCGGGCCAGCTGCTCGACCGTCGAGAGGCGGGACTCCTCCAGCGCGTGGGCGGCCGCCTGGAGCGGGGCGCTGGCGTAGGTGCCGGTGAGGGCGGGCCCCTGCCAGAGCGACAGGGCCTCCTTCAGCATCAGCACCGTGTCGGCGGGGCCCCGCTGCTCCCGGGCCAGCATCAGCAGTTCCTCGAACCGCTGGGAGTCCAGCAGGGTTTCGGGTGCCCGGAGCACATACGCGTCGCCGAGTGTCGCCAGTTCCACCCCGTACGCGGGTGCGTCCGCGCCGACCAGCAGGGCGCGCAGGCGGGAGACATGGCCCTGGATGACCGTGCGGGCGTGGAGCGGAGGCTCCTCGTCCCACAGACAGTCGGTCAGCCGGGCCATGGACACGGGGGTGTTGGCGCTCAGCAGCAGGGCCGCGAGCAGGCTGCGGCGCTTGGCGGGGCCGAGGGGCAGCGGCCCGGTCAGCGTGTCGACGCAGACGGTGCCGAGCAGCCGGAACTCCACGAGCGGCTCCCCTTCCGGGTCTGACGCGCCCGGTTCCGGGTCACGGACAAGCGCCCAGAATATCGGGGATCCCGCCGCGGTGTTCCGGGGGTGTGGCCGGATCGCCCCCGGTCACAGGTGCCGTTCGTCGTCGGAGACGACCGTCGTGGTGGGCGGTACGACCATGCGGCGGCGCCGGATGACGCTCGCGTAGACGAAGACGCCGATGACGCCGACGATCATCATGATCCAGCCGACCAGGTCGACATTGACGGTGTCCAGCTGCCAGTCGGTCGCGAAGGCGAGGATCGCCCCCGCACCGATGAGGAGAATGCATCCGCCGAGTCCCATGAGTTCCGCCTCCCAGGCGGCCCGGGACCTCCGGGCCGTGTACGGAGCGCGTACCCGGCCCGGAAACGAGCATGCGTCGGCGGAAGCCCGGGAGCCGCCCGCCGGCGCCGGAAGCCCCGGGCGGTCAGCCGGCCAGGAACGCGGCCAGCGCGTTCGCGAGGAGGTACGGGTCGTCCGCGCCGCACAGTTCGCGGGCGCTGTGCATGGACAGGATGGCGACGCCGATGTCGACGGTCTTGATGCCGTGCCGGGCGGCGGTGATCGGGCCGATCGTCGTGCCGCAGGGCATCGCGTTGTTGGAGACGAACGTCTGCCACGGCACGCCTGCCTTCTCGCAGGCCGCGGCGAACACGGACCGGCCGCCGCCGTCGGTGGCGTACCGCATGTTGACGTTGACCTTGAGGATCGGTCCGCCGTTGACGACCGGGTGGTGCGTGGGGTCGTGGCGCTCCGCGTAGTTCGGGTGGATCGCGTGGCCGGTGTCGGAGGAGAGGCAGACCGTGCCGGCGAAGGCGCGGGCGCGGTCCTCGTAACCGCCGCCGCGGGCGAAGACCGAGCGCTCCAGGACCGTGCCGAGCAGCGGCCCGTCCGCGCCGGTGTCCGACTGCGAGCCGTTCTCCTCGTGGTCGAAGGCGGCCATCACCGGGATGTACGGCAGCTCGGCGTCGGGCTGACCGGCGACGGCGGCCAGCGCGGCGGTGGCCGCGTGCACCGAGAGGAGGTTGTCCATGCGCGGACCGGCCACCAGCTCGCGGTCGCGGCCCAGGTAGGACGGCGGCTCGACGGGGTGCGGCATCAGGTCCCAGCCGGTGATGTCCTCGGCGTCGACGCCCGCCTCCTCGGCGACGAACCGGATGAGGTCGCCCTCCTCGACGTCCCCGAGCCCCCAGATCGGCTGCATGTGCTTCTGCCGGTCCAGCTTGAGCCCGTCGGTGTTGGCCGACCGGTCCAGGTGCACGGCGAGCTGCGGTACGCGCAGCAGCGGGCGGTCGATGGAGACGAGCCGGTGCGTGCCGTCGCGGAGCGAGATCCGGCCGGCGAGACCGAGGTCGCGATCCAGCCAGGTGTTGAGCAGGGTGCCGCCGTAGATCTCCACGGCGACCTGGCGCCAGCCGTACGCCCCGGTGTCCGGAAGCGGCTTGACCCGGAGGTTCGGTGAGTCGGTGTGCGCGCCGACGATCCGGAACGGGGTGTGCGCCCCGGCGTCCTCCGGCACGTACCAGGCGACGATCGCGCCACCGCGCAGAACGTACTTGCCGCCGGTGGTTCCGTCCCAGGCCGCGGTCTCCTCCACCTGCCGGAATCCGGCCTTCTCCAGTCGCGCGGCGGCGGTCGCCACGGCGTGGTACGGGGAGGGGGAAGCCATCAGGAAGGCCATCAGATCGTCGGTGTGCCCGCGGTCGAAGCGGGGGGAGGAACTCATGTTCTTCACTGTAGCCAGACGTGGCCGAAAGGATTCCCCGTCGCCCTCCGGCCACCGCGGGCATCGTGCGGCCGCCGCCCCCGGAAACGGATCGTGGGGGCGGCGGCCGGTGGGTGTGCGGGTCGGCTGCTAGAAGGCCGACTCGTCCAGCTCCATGAGGGAGTTGTCGACGGACTCGGCGAGCGCGCGCTCGGCGCCGACGCCCGGGAGGACGTTCGCGGCGAAGAACTTGGCGGCGGCGATCTTGCCCCGGTAGAAGGGGACGTCCTTCGCGGAGGCCGTCGGCAGCTTCTCGGCGGCCACGGCCGCGCCCTTGAGCAGCAGGTAGCCGACGACGACATCGCCGGAGGCCAGCAGCAGGCGGGTGGTGTTGAGGCCCACCTTGTAGATGTTCTTGACGTCCTCGCCGGTCGCGGTGAGGTCGGTGATCATCGTGCCGACGATCGCCTCCAGGTCCACCGCGGCCTTCGCGAGGCTGTCCAGCGCACCGGACAGCTCCTCGTTGTCCTGGGCGCCCGCGAGGAACTTCTTGATCTCCTCGGAGAGCGCGTTGAGCGAGGCGCCCTGGTCGCGGACGATCTTCCGGAAGAAGAAGTCCTGGCCCTGGATGGCCGTCGTGCCCTCGTACAGGGTGTCGATCTTGGCGTCGCGGATGTACTGCTCGATCGGGTACTCCTGGAGGTACCCGGAGCCGCCGAACGTCTGGAGCGACTGCGCCAGCTGCTCGTACGACTTCTCGGAGCCGTAGCCCTTGACGATCGGGAGGAGCAGGTCGTTGAGGCCGTGCAGCGCCTTGGCGTCCTCGCCCGCGGCCTCCTTCTCCTGGATCGCGTCCTGGACGGAGGCGGTGTAGAGGACGAGGGCGCGCATGCCCTCCGCGTACGCCTTCTGCGTCATCAGCGAGCGGCGCACGTCGGGGTGGTGCGTGATGGTGACCTTCGGCGCGGCCTTGTCCATGAACTGCGACAGGTCGGTGCCCTGGACGCGCTCCTTGGCGTACTCCAGCGCGTTCAGGTAGCCCGTGGAGAGGGTGGCGATGGCCTTCGTGCCGACCATCATGCGGGCGAACTCGATGATGCGGAACATCTGGCGGATGCCGTCGTGCTTGTCGCCGATGAGCCAGCCCTTGGCGGGGTGGCGGTCGCCGAACGTCATCTCGCAGGTGTTGGACGCCTTGAGGCCCATCTTGTGCTCGACGTTCGTCGCGTACACGCCGTTGCGCTCGCCCAGCTCGCCGGTGGTCCAGTCGAAGTGGTACTTCGGGACCAGGAAGAGGGAGAGGCCCTTCGTGCCCGGTCCCGCGCCCTCGGGACGCGCCAGCACGTAGTGGAGGATGTTCTCCGACATGTCGTGCTCGCCCGAGGTGATGAAGCGCTTCACGCCCTCGATGTGCCAGGAGCCGTCCTCCTGCTCGACGGCCTTCGTGCGGCCGGCGCCGACGTCGGAGCCGGCGTCCGGCTCGGTCAGCACCATCGTCGAGCCCCACTGCTTCTCGACGGCGATCTCGGCGATCTTCTTCTGCGCCTCGTTGCCCTCCTCGAAGAGGATGCCGGCGAACGCCGGGCCCGAGGAGTACATCCAGACGGCCGGGTTGGAGCCGAGCAGCAGCTCCGCGTAACCCCAGATCAGGGAGCGGGGCGAAGTGGTGCCGCCGATCTCCTCCGGCAGGCCCAGGCGCCAGTACTCGGAGTCCATGAACGCCTGGTACGACTTCTTGAACGTGTCGGGGACCGGCGCCGTGCTGGTCTCCGGGTCGAAGACCGGCGGGTTGCGGTCGGCGTCCGCGTAGGAGTCGGCGAGCTCGTTCTCGGCGAGGCGGGCGACCTCCTCGAGAATGCTCTTTGCCGTGTCGACGTCCATCTCCGTGAACGGTCCGGTGCCGTACAGCTTGTCGCGTCCGAGGACCTCGAAGAGGTTGAACTCGATGTCGCGGAGATTCGACTTGTAGTGCCCCATGGGAAGGCTCCGTAATCAATAGCAGTGGCGCGCAGCGCCCCGTGGAGGGGTGGCCCGGACATATCAGGTGACCTCTACGATGATGCTACCCGTCAGTAATAAGACGCAACCCCCCGAGCCCCGGATGTGGCCGATTACTCTTTGATCCATGTACGGCTACGACCAGAACCAGGGCGCGCAGCAGCCGATGGGGGGCGGCTACGGCGAGCAGCCGCTGTACCCCGAACCCTCGCCGCCGTCGCTGGGGGACGCGGTACGGGCCTTCACGACCGGCTCGCTGGCCGCCGAGGACTTCCAGCAGATCTTCGCGACCTCGAAGGTCTACTGCCCGCGGGGCGACAACCCGGGCTTCCTCGCGCTGCACAACACCCAGCAGCCCGTGATCCCGATGTTCACCACGCTCAAGGAGCTGCGGCTGTACGCGGGCAAGGACTCCAAGTACTTCGTGATCACCGGCGCCGAGGTGATCGACCTGCTGCCCACCGGCTACGGCTTCGTCCTGGACATGGAGGGCGAGCACCGGATGGTCTTCGATGCGAAGGCCGTCGAGCAGATGGTCGACTTCGCGATGCGCCGCATGTACGGCTAGGGCGGACGCCACTGCTGCGCAGGCGGCCGATCCACCGGCCGAGGGCTTCCGGAAGGGGGCCGTACCGCTCCCGGTACGGGCCCCTTCCGGCTGTCCGGGGGCGCTCGGGAATGAGGGGCGCCTTGCAGGATGTTCACTGTTCAACTAAATTGATGGCAGAACAGTCCCCCGGAGGTGGCTCCCATGCCCGCAGTGACCGTCGAGAACCCGCTGACCCTGCCCAAGGTGGCCGCTTCCGGCGACGCCGCGGCCCGCCCCGTCCTCGCCGTGACCACGGCGCCGAGCGGCTTCGAGGGCGAGGGTTTCCCGGTCCGCCGCGCCTTCGCGGGGATCAACTACAAGTACCTCGACCCGTTCATCATGATGGACCAGATGGGTGAGGTGGAGTACGCGGCGGGCGAGCCGAAGGGCACGCCCTGGCACCCGCACCGCGGCTTCGAGACCGTGACCTACCTGATCGACGGCAGCTTCATCCACCAGGACTCCCACGGCGGCGGCGGCACCATCGGCAACGGCGACACCCAGTGGATGACAGCAGGGAGCGGCCTCTTGCACATCGAGGCGCCGCCGGAGTCCCTGGTCATGTCCGGCGGCCTCTTCCACGGCCTCCAGCTCTGGGTGAACCTGCCGAAGGCCGACAAGATGATGGCCCCCCGCTACCAGGACATCCGCGGCGGCCAGGTCCAGCTGCTCGCCTCGCCGGACGGCGGCGCGCTGCTCCGCGTGATCGCCGGTGAGCTGGACGGCCACGAGGGTCCCGGCATCACCCACACCCCGATCACGATGATCCACGCCACCGTGCGCCCCGGCGCCGAGGTGACGCTGCCCTGGCGCGAGGATTTCAACGGCCTCGCGTACGTGCTCGCCGGGCGCGGCTCCGCCGGTGCGGAGCGCCGGCCGGTCCACATGGGCCAGACCGCCGTCTTCGGCGCCGGCTCCTCGCTGACGGTGCGCGCCGACGAGAAGCAGGACGGGCACACCCCGGACCTGGAGGTCGTCCTGCTCGGCGGCCGTCCCATCCGTGAGCCGATGGCGCACTACGGGCCGTTCGTGATGAACAGCCAGGCCGAACTGAAGCAGGCCTTCGAGGACTTCCAGGCCGGCCGCCTCGGCACCGTGCCCGCCGTCCACGGCATGTGACCCGCGCTCCCGCCCCCGCCGCCGGCGTGTGACGCTCCGTCACTCGTACGGCGGCGCGGGCGGGACACCGCTGCCGGGCCGTGATCGGCTGGAAGGGTGCAGACCCCGAAGCCACTCCTGCCCGACGGCGCCCGGCGGACCGCAGCCTGGTGCGGTGTCGTCCTGCTGGTCACCGGTGTCGCCGCCGTCGCCGTCTGGCTGTGCATCATCCTCAAGACCGCCGTCACCCCCGTGCTGCTCGCCCTGCTCGGTACGGCGCTGCTCGGGCCCGTCCACCGGCGGATGACCGCCCACGGGGTGAACCGTTCGCTGGCCGCCGCGGTCACCTGTGCCGTGCTGCTCGCCGTGGTCGGAGGTGCGGGCTACATCGTCGTCGCCGCGCTCGTGGAGACCGGTGACCAGATCGTGCAGTCGCTGAAGGACGCCGGGCAGTGGGTGGTCGATCACTTCCAGGTCGCGGACGACATCGACGTGAACGACCTCGAGGCCAGTGGCCGCAAGCTGGTCGAGAAGTTCGGCGCGAGCGCGGCGGGCGGGCTCCTCACCGGCATCAGCGTCATCGGCTCCCTCGTCGCGACCAGCGTGCTGGCCCTGCTGCTCACCTTCTTCTTCCTGCGCGACGCGGACCGGGCGGCGAACCTCGCCCACACCATCGCCCCGCGCGGCACCGGCGACATGGTCGAGGCGATGGGCCGGCGGGCCTTCGAGGCCGTCGAGGGCTTCATGCGCGGGACGACGCTCATCGCCCTGATCGACGCCGTCTGCATCACGGTCGGGCTGCTGATCCTGCGGGTGCCGGGCGCGGTGGGGCTCGGCGCACTGGTGCTGGTCGGCGCCTACATCCCGTACCTCGGCGCGTTCATCTCCGGCGCGGTCGCCGTCCTGGTGGCCCTCGCGGACCGGGGGTTCGCGATCGCGCTGTGGGCGCTCGGCGTGGTCCTCGCCGTCCAGGTGCTGGAGGGCCACATCCTTCAGCCGATGATCCAGAGCCGTACGGTCCAGATGCACCCCGCGATGATCCTCATCGCGCTGACGGCGGGCGCGAGCGTCGCGGGCATCCTCGGGATGCTGCTCGCCGTCCCGATCTGCGCGGCGGCCTTCGGGATCATCGGCGAGCTCCGCACCGGTGGTCGCGTCGCGCCGGACGGCCCTCAGGACGGCTGACTAGGTGTATTGATCACGAGCGTTGTTGACACTCGGCAGGTCTTGAACATGGCGAAGACCTCCGATGTGGTGGAGCTGTCTAGGAACACACCACACGGAGGTCT
>NZ_JBMNDO010000259.1:0-1080 GCF_052542855.1 Streptomyces sp. SAS_281 | reverse complement strand
TGTATTGATCACGAGCGTTGTTGACACTCGGCAGGTCTTGAACATGGCGAAGACCTCCGATGTGGTGGAGCTGTCTAGGAACACACCACACGGAGGTCTTCGTGTCCCACCGTAATGCCCGGCTGACGGTCTTCGGGAGGCGTCTGCTGGTCGAACGTGTCGCATCCGGTCGTCCGGTCGCGCACGTCGCCGCTGAGATGGGAATCTCGCGGGCGACAGCTCACAAATGGGTGCGTCGGTGGCGCGTGGAGGGCGATGCGGGGTTGCTCGACCGCTCGAGCCGACCGCACACAACCCCGCACCGCGCAGATCCCGAGACGGAAACCGCAGTCTGTGATCTGCGCAAGGCCCGAAAGCTCGGTCCGGCGCGCATCGGGCCGATCCTCGGACTGCCGGCCTCGACGGTGCACCGGATCCTGACCCGCCACGGCCTGAACCGGCTCGCCTGGCTGGACCGCCCGACCGGCGAGCCGATACGCCGCTACGAACGAGCCCGGCCCGGCGAGCTGGTGCACGTCGACATCAAGAAACTCGGCAACATCCCCGACGGCGGCGGGTGGCGCACGGTCGGCAGGTCAACCGGCAACCAGAACCGGCAGGCCACCACCGACCAGCGCAAGAGCTGCAAACCAGTGATCGGTTACAGCTACATCCACTCCGCGATCGACGACCACTCACGCCTGGCTTACAGCGAGGTTCTGGCCGACGAGCGTCAGCACACCGCGATCGGCTTCTGGCAGCGGGCGAACGCATTCTTCGATGCCCACGGCATCACCGTCGAACGCGTCCTGACCGACAACGGCTCCTGCTACAAGTCACGGCTGTTCACCCAGGCGCTGACCGCGGCCGGCATCGCCCACAAACGCACCAGGCCCTACCGGCCGCAGACCAACGGCAAGGTCGAACGCTTCAACCGCACCCTCGCCGAAGAGTGGGCCTACCTACGGCCCTACACCTCCACCCTTGAACGAAACGAAGCACTCCAGGGCTTCCTGCACAGCTACAACTACCATCGCTGCCACACCGCACTCGGAGGCCGGCCCCCAATCACCCGCGTCAACAACCCTGCGGGTCAATACA
>NZ_JBMNDO010000258.1:0-1183 GCF_052542855.1 Streptomyces sp. SAS_281 | reverse complement strand
GGTGAAGGCGTCGGGGTGTTCGTCGGTGAGGTAGTTGAAGAGGCTGGCGGAGAGTTGGAGCATGGTGACGCCGTGGCGGCGGGACAGTTCGGCGATGAGCACAGGTTCGGGCTTTTGGCCGGGTTGCAGGACGGTGGTGCCGCCGTGGAGGAGGGCGCCCCAGAATTCGAGGCTGAAGGCGTCCCAGGAGACCGGTGAGCACTGGAGGAACACCTCGTCGGGTCCGAAGTGGCCGTAGGTCTGGGCGGTGACGGTGGAGACGAGGTTGCGGTGCGAGGACAGGATGCCCTTGGGCCGCCCGGTCGACCCCGACGTGAACATCACGCACGCCACGTCCTGGCTCCGGACCGGTAGGCCGAGGTTGCTCGCGTCGTGGTGGGTCAGGTCGTCCGGGCGCTGGGTGCACGTGGCCCACTCGCCTTCGAGGCGGCCGGCGAGTTCGGCGTTCGTGACCAGGTGGCTGATGGCGGCCTCGGTGGCGGCGGAGCGCAGCCGCTTGTCGGGGAAGTCGGGGTCGAGCAGTACGTGTCCGGCGCCGGTCTTGAGTACGGCGATGAGGGCGGTGGCGAAGGTGGCGTCGCGTTCCAGAAGGATGCCGGCGAGGTCGCCCCGGCCGAGACCGCGCTCATGCAGCTCGCGGGCCCAGCGGTTGGCGGTGGCGTTCAGCTCCGCGTACGTGATCCGCTGGTCGCCGTCGATGAGCGCGACGGCCTCCGGGGTGCGGGCGGCCTGCTCCTCGAACCTCGCCACCAGCGACGCGTCCTCGATGTCCACCGCGGTCCCGGCCCACGGCCCGAGGATCAGTCGCCGTTCGGCGTCCGACACCACGTCCAGCTCACCGAGGCGCCGCTCGGGATCGGCCAGCGCCTGGCGCAGCACCTCGCCGAGCACCGTCACCATGCGCTCGACGGTCGACCGGTCGAACAGGTCCTCCGCGTAGAGCACCGTGCCGCGGAGCCCCTGGCCGTCGTCCGTGCGGAGCAGGAACTCCACGTCGAACTTGGCCGCATCGGCCGTGACATCCGGCATCGCCGTGACCGTCGTGTCCCCGAGCCGGAGCTCCGGAACGCCTCCGGATTCCAGCGTGAGGCAGATTTGGAAGAGGGGGTGGCGGGCGAGTGTGCGGGTGGGGTTGAGGGCGTCGAGGACGAGGTCGAAGGGGGCGTCCTGGTGTGCGAAGGCG
>NZ_JBMNDO010000257.1:0-1328 GCF_052542855.1 Streptomyces sp. SAS_281 | reverse complement strand
ACGGGCTCCTCAACCGCAGGCGCCTCTTCGAGGATCACGTGCGCATTCGTCCCACTCAGACCGAACGACGACACACCCGCCCTACGCGGACGACCCTCCGCAACCGGCCAGGCGACCTGCTCCCGCAGAAGCCGCACGTCGCCCGCCGACCAGTCCACCTCCGGCGACGGCTCATCCACATGCAACGTCGCCGGAAGCACACCCTCCCGCAACGCCATCACCATCTTGATCACACCCGCCACACCAGCAGCCGCCTGCGTATGACCGATGTTCGACTTAACCGAACCCAGCCACAACGGACGATCCTCCGCCCGCTCCTGCCCATACGTCGCCAGCAACGCCTGCGCCTCGATCGGGTCACCCAACCGCGTACCCGTACCGTGCGCCTCCACCGCGTCCACATCGGCGGTGGTCAGACCGGCCGCAGCCAGAGCCTGCTGAATGACACGCTCCTGCGACGGACCATTCGGAGCCGTCAGACCGTTCGACGCACCATCCTGATTGACCGCCGAACCACGCAGCACAGCGAGGACCGGGTGCCCGTTGCGACGGGCGTCCGACAGCCGCTCCAGCACCAGCACACCCACACCCTCGGAGAGGGCGGTGCCGTCCGCGTCGGCGGAGAAGGACTTGCAGCGGCCCTCCGGAGCGAGGCCGCGCTGGCGGCTGAAGTCGACGAACATGTCGGGTGTCGACATGACGGTGACACCGCCGGCCAGCGCCAGCGAACTCTCGCCGGAACGCAGCGACTGCGCCGCCAGGTGCATCGCCACCAACGACGACGAACACGCCGTGTCCACCGTCACCGCCGGCCCCTCAAGACCGAGCGTGTAAGCCACCCGGCCCGAGACGAGGCTGCCGCCACTGGTGACCGCCGCGTCGGCGCCGAGACCGTAGTCGTGGTACATCAGACCGGCGAACACACCGGTCGCGCTCCCCTTCAGCGACAGCGGGTCCACACCGGATCGCTCCAGCGCCTCCCACGACGTCTCCAGCAGCAACCGCTGCTGCGGGTCCATCGTCAGCGCCTCGTTCGGGCTCACCCCGAACAGACCGGCGTCGAACAGCGCCGCGTCCCGCAGGAAACCGCCCTCCCGCGTGTACGACTTCCCCGCACGGCCCACCTCGGGATCGAACAGACCGGCGACATCCCAGCCGCGATCGGAGGGGAACGCACCCATCGCGTCGGTACTTCGAGTGACCAGCTGCCACAGGCCCTCGGGCGCGGACACGCCGCCCGGGTAGCGGCACGCCATGCCCACCACCGCGACCGGCTCCCCCGCGCCCGCCCCCTCGGGGCGGGCGGAAGGGGCGCGCGTGGGCGGAAT
>NZ_JBMNDO010000256.1:0-1385 GCF_052542855.1 Streptomyces sp. SAS_281 | reverse complement strand
TCTGGGCAACGCGACGGGTCACCCGTCGTTCGTGATGTCGAACTCGTTCGCGGACCAGACGCTGGCGCAGATCGAGCTGTTCACGAAGCCCGAGGAGTATCCGACCGATGTCTATGTGCTGCCCAAGCACCTGGACGAGAAGGTCGCCCGTCTCCACCTCGACGCGCTCGGCGTGAAGCTGACGACGCTCCGCCCGGAGCAGGCCGCGTACATCGGGGTCGAGGTCGAGGGCCCGTACAAGCCCGACCACTACCGCTACTGACCCGCCACCGTACGAGGTGATCGCCCAGAGACCCCCTGGAGAACCGCTAGAGACGAGGCCCGGTGACGTGGCTCGTTCGGCGAGGGGCTGCCTACGCTGCGGATGAAGGCCGTGCCCGACGGTCCTTCCGCAGCCACCCCCACCGGACAGCGCCGCCACCGCCGCCACCGTGCGGACCCCCACCACCTTCCGCACGCGACCACTCCCTCATGACGAGAACGACGAGCACCACACCACCACGCAGGCCACGACAGACGGGACGAACATGACGAACACGACCCTTGTGATCGGCGGCACGGGCAAAACCGGGCGGCGGGTCGCCGAGCGGCTGTCCGCCAAAGGGCTCCCCGTACGCATCGGATCGCGCTCCGGCACGCCCCCCTTCGTCTGGGAGGACCCCGCGACCTGGGACGCCGCCCTCGACGGGGTGAGCGCCGTCTACATCACCTACTACCCGGACCTCGCCTTCCCGGGAGCCGCCGAGACCGTCGGCGCGTTCGCGAAGGCCGCCGTCGCCAAGGGGGCGCGCCGCCTGGTGCTGCTGTCCGGCCGCGGCGAGGAGGGCGCGGTCATCAGCGAGGACAAGGTGAAGGAGTCGGGCGCGGACTGGACCGTCGTCCGCGCCAGCTGGTTCAACCAGAACTTCAGCGAGAGCTTCTTCCACGACCTGGTCATGGCCGGCGAGATCGTCCTGCCGACCGGGGACGCGGTGGAGCCCTTCGTGGACGCCGACGACATCGCGGACGTCGCCGTCGCCGCACTCACCGACGACAAGCACATCGGCAAGACGTACGAGTTGTCCGGCCCGCGCCTGCTCAGCTTCGGCGACATCGCCCAGGAGCTGGGCAAGGCCACCGGCCGCACCATCACGTACATTCCCGTCAGCGTGGACGAGTACCGCCAGGCCCTTGAGGAGAACGGGCTCCCCGTCGAGTTCGCCGACCTGTTCGGACTGATCCTCGACGGCCGCAACGCCCACCTCGTGCACGGGGTCGAGGAGGCCACCGGCCGCAAGCCGAAGGACTTCGCCGACTTCGCCCGGGACGCCGCCGCCAGCGGTGTCTGGAACGCCTGACCGACACCGGGACCCGTGGGGACGGGCGGCCGCACACAGCGGCCGCCC
>NZ_JBMNDO010000255.1:0-1419 GCF_052542855.1 Streptomyces sp. SAS_281 | reverse complement strand
GTCCGACCAGGACGCCTCCACCGCCAACGGCGCCGCCGTGATCCAGGAGACCTGCACCCACAACAGCAACAAGCAATGGGCCTTCACACCCGTCGGCGGGTCCAGTCGGCCCAACACGGTGGCCGCAGACGGGACGGGCACGTACCGAACGGTGCAGGCGGCGATCGACGCGGTCCCGGCAGGCAACACCAAGCGGGTGACGATCACCATCAAGCCCGGAACGTACCGGGAGAAGGTGACCATCCCGGCGGACAAGCCCTACATCACCCTCCGCGGAAACGGCGATTCTCCCGACGACGTGGTGATCATCGGCAACCGGCACGCCGGCGCCTACGGAACGCAAGGCAGCGCCACTGTCGTCGCCCTCGCGCACGACTTCACCGCTGACGAGCTGACGATGGCCAACGACTACGCCGAGAACAGCGCCGATACAGGCCACCAGGCACTGGCTCTCTACCTGGACGCCGACAGGACGACCCTGGACGACGTCCGGCTGCTCGGGGACCAGGACACCTTTCTGGTGAACAACAACGCCCGCGCCTACGTCAGCGACTCGTACGTCGAAGGCACCGTCGACTTCATCTACGGCGGGGGCATCGCCGTCTTCGACCGCTGCCGCATCCACGAGAAGCGCTCGACCGGCGGACCGATCACCGCCGCCAGCACCCCCGCCGAGCGGGCCTACGGCTTCCTCTTCCACCGCTCCACCATCACGGGCGCCAACACCGGCAAGACCCAGCTCGGCCGTCCGTGGCGACAGAACGCCCAGGTCCTGTTCCGCGAGTCCGACCTGTCCGCGGCGATCGCCACCCAGCAGCCGTGGACGGACATGTCCGGCAGCACGTGGAAGAACGCCCGCTTCCTCGAATACCGCAACACCGGCGCGGGCGCGGGCGTCAACAGCAACCGCCCGCAGCTCGCAGACAGCAATGCCTCGCAGTACACGCCTCAGAAGTACCTGGCCGGCGCGGACGGCTGGAACCCGGTCGGCTGAGCCCAGACCTCGACGTCACTCCCGCAGCACCCCAGAGCATCCGCACACGAAGGGCATGTCACATGACGGAACGCAGAAGCACACCGAGCGGAACCCACCGGCGGCGCAAGGGCAGGATCGCAGCGGCGGTCTCGGCCATGGCGGTGGTGGCCGGTGGGGTGGCCGTGTCGACGACCGGAGCGACTCCGGCCGAGGCCGCGACGCTGCCCGCGACGGGAAGCACCTATCAGCTGGTGGTGAAGAAGTCCGGCAAGTGCGTCGATGTGCCCGGTGCTGCCCGGACCGACGGCATCAAGCTCCAGCAGTGGGGCTGTACGGCCGACTCTCCCTGGCAGCAGTTCACCCTCGAGTCCGCGGGCAGCGGCATCTACACCCTCGTCGGCGTCGACAGCGGACTCTGTGTCGACGTCCCGGCCGGCTCGACG
>NZ_JBMNDO010000254.1:0-1552 GCF_052542855.1 Streptomyces sp. SAS_281 | reverse complement strand
GCGCTCCAGGAGCTGCCGGAAGGTGGGGTTGCCGTCGGTGTGGGTGCGCAGGACG
This sequence comes from Streptomyces sp. SAS_281, assembly GCF_052542855.1. Lineage (NCBI taxonomy): Bacteria > Bacillati > Actinomycetota > Actinomycetes > Kitasatosporales > Streptomycetaceae > Streptomyces > Streptomyces sp. SAS_281. The sequence goes on along the minus strand of NZ_JBMNDO010000254.1, from coordinate 1,497 downwards.
AGGGTGTTGACGAAGAACCCGACGAGGTCGCGGAGTGCTTCGTCGGTGCGGCCGGCGACCGGTGAGCCGATGGCCAGGTCGGTGCCGGCGCCCAGCCGGGTGAGGGCTGCGGCCAGGGCGGCGTGCACGACCATGAACGGGGTGCACCCCTCGGCCCGCGCCAGGACTCCGATGCGCTCGAACAGGCCGTCGCCCAGGTCTACTTCGACTTGCCCGCCCCGGTGAGAGGCCACCGTCGGACGAGGGCGGTCGAGGCTCAGACCGTGCTCCTCCGGCAGCGCGTCCAAGGTGTTCCGCCAGAAGGCGAGTTCGCGGGAGAGCGCACTGTCCGCGTCGTCGGCGGCCCCCAGCACCCGCTGTTGCCACACCGCGTAGTCCGCGTACCGCACCGGCAGCGGTTCCAGGACACTCCCGGTCGCACCCGCGCACCGGGCCTCGTAAGCCCGTGACAGGTCATCGAAGAAGACTCCGGCCGAGCGGCCGTCCGTCGCGATGTGGTGGAAGAGCAGGAACAGGAGGGAGTGCCCGTCTTCGAGGTCGAAGAGGATGGCCCGCAGGGGGTTCCCGGTTCTGAGGTCGAACCGGTGCCGGGTGGCGGCGTCCAGGTCGCCGTCCAGCGCAGCTGACGTCGACCTCCGGCGCTCGATGAGGACCCGGGCCCCGGCGGCCGGCTGGACGCGCTGCCGTGGCTCGCCGTCGCCCGTCGTGAACACGGTGCGCAGCGGCGCATGGCGCTCCACGACGTCGTTGAGCGCGGCTTCCAGGGCGCCGACGTCCAGGGTGCCTTCCAGGCGTACGGCCATCGGCACGTTGTACGCGGTGCTCCCGCCGTCCAGCTCGGCGAGCAGCCACAGCCGGCGCTGGGCGTACGAGACCGGGCTGTCCGGACCGTCGCCCGCCTCCCCGGCGACCAGGGGCGGCAGCGCGGGCCGCCCCTTCAGCGAGGCGATGTACTGCGCGAGGCGTGCGGGCGTGGGGTGCTGGAACACGTCCCGGATGGTCAGCCGGACGCCCAGCACCTCGGCCATGTGGTTGGTGAGACGGGCCGCCAGCAGCGAGTGCCCGCCATGGGCGAAGAAGCTGTCGTCCACACCCACCGGCTCAGCCGTGCGCAGCACCCGGCTGAACAGGGCAACCGTCACCTCTTCCAGCTGCGACTGCGGCACACGCTCGGTGTTCACCACCGCGACCGGTTCGGGCAGTGCGCGCTTGTCGATCTTTCCGTTCGGTGTGAGCGGGAAGCGGTCGAGCGGGGTGAGGTAGGCGGGGACGAGGTGTTCGGGGAGTCGGTCGGTCAGGTGGTGTCGGAGTTCTGCCGGGTCAGTGGTGGTGACGACGTAGGCGCAGAGCTGGTCGTGGTGCTTGGTGACGAGGGCCTGGGTGACCTGGGGGTGGGTGAGGAGTGCGGCCTCGACCTCGGCGGGTTCGATGCGGAAGCCCCGGATCTTGATCTGGTGGTCGGCGCGGCCTTCGTAGTGGAGGCGTCCTTCGTGGTCG
>NZ_JBMNDO010000253.1:0-1652 GCF_052542855.1 Streptomyces sp. SAS_281 | reverse complement strand
GCGCTCCAGGAGCTGCCGGAAGGTGGGGTTGCCGTCGGTGTGGGTGCGCAGGACGAGGGTGTTGACGAAGAACCCGACGAGGTCGCGGAGTGCTTCGTCCGTGCGGCCGGCGACCGGTGAGCCGATGGCCAGGTCGGTGCCGGCGCCCAGCCGGGTGAGCGCTGCGGCGAGCGCGGCGTGGACGACCATGAAGGGCGTGCATCCCTCGGTCCGGGCCAGCTCTCCGATGCGCCCGAACAGATCGTCTGCGAAGGCGGATTCGACCTGTCCGCCCCGGTGCGAGGCGCGTGCGGGGCGCGGGCGGTCCAGGTTCAGGCCGTGCTCCTCGGGCAGCCCTTCCAGCGTCTTGTGCCAGAACGCCAGCTCCTGCGAGAGCACGCTGTCCGCGTCGTCGGCGGCCCCCAGCACCCGCTGCTGCCACACCGCGTAGTCCGCGTACCGCACCGGCAGCGGTTCCAGAACAGTCGCGGTCGCACCCGCGCTCCGCGCCTCGTAGGCCCGGGACAGGTCATCGAACAGCACACCGGTGGACCGGCCGTCCGTCGCGATGTGGTGGATCAGGAGCAGGAACACCCAGGAGTCGTCGTCGACCTCGAACAGGGTGGCCCGGACGGGGAGTTCGGTACGGAGATCGAAGACATGGCGCGCGGCCCCGGCCATGACGCGGTCCAGCTCGCCGGAGGTCACCGCGAGGCGTTCGACGGGCACACGGGCGTGTGCGGCCGGTACGACGTGCTGGCGCGGTTCGCCGTCGACCGTCGCGAACACGGTCCGCAGCGGGGCGTGGCGTACGACCACGTCGTGCAGCGCCGCGTCGAGCAGTCCGGCGTCCAGCGGACCGGCCAGCCGTACCGCCATCGGCACGTTGTACGCGGCGCTGCCGCCGTCCAGTTCGGCCATCAACCACAGCCGGCGCTGGGCGAAGGACACGGGCGCGTCACCGTCACCGGACCAGGCCCCGGCGGTGAGCGGCGGGAGCGCGGGCCGGCCGTCGAGGGTGGCGATGTGCTGGGCGAGGCGTGCGGGCGTGGGGTGTTGGAACACGTCCCGGATGGTCAGCCGGATGCCCAGCACATCGGCGAGGTGGTTGGTGAGGCGGGCCGCCAGCAGCGAGTGCCCGCCATGGGCGAAGAAGCTGTCCTCGACACCCACCGGCCCCGGAGTGCCCAGTACCTTGCCGAACAGGGCGACCGTGACCTCTTCGAGCTGGCTCCGCGGGGCGCGGCCCTGGGAGGTGACGGCGGCCGGTTCGGGGAGGGCGCGTCGGTCGATCTTGCCGTTGGGGGTGAGGGGGAGGCGGTCGAGGACGGTGAGGTGGGTGGGGACCATGTGCTCGGGCAGGCGGGCGGTGAGGTGGCGGCGGATGTCCTCCGTCGTGGTTCCGGTGTCGGTGACGACGTAGGCGGCGAGCTGGTCGCGGTGGGTGGTGACGGTGGCTTGGGTGAGGTGGGGGTGGGTGAGGAGTGCGGCTTCGATCTCGGCGGGTTCGATGCGGAAGCCCCGGATCTTGACCTGGTTGTCGGCGCGGCCTTCGTAGTGGAGGTGTCCTTCGTGGTCGAAGTGGGCGAGGTCGCCGGTGCGGTAGAGGCGGGTGCCGGGTTGGCCGTAGGGGTTGGGGGTGAAGGTGGTTGCGGTGAGGTCGGGGCGGTTGA
>NZ_JBMNDO010000252.1:0-1700 GCF_052542855.1 Streptomyces sp. SAS_281 | reverse complement strand
CGCTCGCGGAAGGGGCCCCCTCATGGCTCAGAAGCTGGGTCCGTTGTCGCCGGCCAGGTTCAGGCCGAATCGGGACTTCTTCGCCAGGAGCCCCAGGTCGACCGGGTTGAACGCGACGGCACCGGTCGTCGTCAGCCCCGTCGAGGCGCCGCGCAGCGACCACACCGCACCGCCGTCCGCGACCGCCTCCAAGTTCTCGTCGGGGGCGCCGGCCGTCAGATCCGCCTTGCCGTCCTTGTTCACGTCCAGCAGCCGCACCGAACCGCCGAAGTGGTCGCCCGTCTCCGCCACCCCGGGCATGCCCGCCGTGTCCTGGTGGAACGACTTGGCGCCGGTGCCGCTCAGCCCGCCGGGCCCGCCCTTCAGCAGGACCACCGCGCCCGCGCCCGCCTTGGACTCCAGGGCCTCGAACGGCACGCCCACCGCGAGGTCGTCGTAGCCGTCGCCGTTGACGTCGCCCGCGCTCATCCGGGCGCCGAACTGGTCGCCCTTCTCGCTGACCCCGGGAACGCCCGCCGTGTCCTGCGTGATGATCCGGGACCGGGTCGCACCCGGACCGGTCGCGGAGCCGTAGAGGATACGGATGGTGCCCGGGTCGGTGGGGTAGTCCTCCTCGTTGCCGTTCGGGACCAGCCGGATGGCCAGGTCGTCCTTGCCGTCGTTGTCGAAGTCGCCGACCGCCGGGACCCGGCCGCTGGGCACCCGGGTGTAGGTGGTGGACAGGCCCTGCGGGGTGCCGAGCCACAGCCGGGTGCCCTCGACGTTCCCCTCCCACCCGTAGAAGGTGATGAGGTCGTCGATGCCGTCACCGTTGAAGTCGCCCTTGGCGGGGGCGCCCATCCGACTGTCCGAATCGAACATGGGCACGAACTGTTCGCGCGAGGGCTCCCCGGAGCGGTTGAACGGCCCGTAGAGCACGCTCCGCTGGTCGAAGTACTCGTCCTGCGAGCCGTGCGCCATCATCAGGTCCGCGTTGCCGTCGCCGTTGAAGTCGCCGGCGATCAGGTTGTTGCCCATCTCGCCGCTCTCGGGGCCGGGCACGCGTACCGAGTCCTTGCCCGTCATGCCGCCGGTGCGGCCCCACAGGATGATCACGGAGCCGTAGTTGTTCAGCTCCGGCAGCGATTCGTTGGAGTACAGCGCGAGGTCGGTCAGCCCGTCGTGGTCCAGGTCGGCCGGGTACATCTGGAAGCCGAGGCTGTGGCCCTCCCCGGCTTCGCCCGGCACGCCCGGGGTGTTCTGGTCGATGGTCGTCGTGCGGGCGGGGCCCAGGCCCTGGGCGGAGCCGTAGGCGATGGTGATGTAACCGGCGTAGAGCTGCCCGTCCACCGTCGCGTTGGGGGACCCGACGACGACGTCCTGGTACCCGTCACCGTTGAAGTCCTCGCGGACGGTGGTGGTCGCCGCCTTCTCCTCGGCCGTTCTCCCGGGCGCTGCGACGGCCACACCGCCGGTCAGCGCCGTGGCGGCACACACGGCCACCGTCAACATGGTGCGAATGCCCACAAAATTCTCCTTGCTCGCGTACGGGGAGCCAATGGCGTACGAGGTGTGAGGGCTCGCATAGGAGACACGTACGACGCGGAGAAGGTTGCACGGCGAACGGAAGGTGAACTCGGTGCAGGGGCAAGGCAGTCGGGGGCGGCCGGTGGCCACCGATCTTCCTCGACAGCGCGACCCACTCTCCAAAGGGCACGGTC
>NZ_JBMNDO010000251.1:0-1843 GCF_052542855.1 Streptomyces sp. SAS_281 | reverse complement strand
TACTCACCCTCGCGGGCTTTCCTCCGGGCGCTTCCCTTCGGTCTTGCGTTTCCGACTCTATCAGACTCTTTCGTGTCCGATTCCCGGTCGAAGCGGGTCTTTCTCTTTGCCTTTCGGCGGTTTCAACCTTACCAGACTCATTTCGTTCCGTTTCCGGTCCGAATTTTGATTCCGGTGGCCGTTGAAGTGGCCTTGCCTTTCGGCTGATTCGACTTTATCAGAAGTTTTTCGGCCGAACCTAGTCGGCTTCTGCTTCGGAAGGTGGGAATCGAATGGCTCCGCGGAAATTCGAAAATTCGATTTCCAGTGAGAGCGAGATAGATATTAGCTGGCTGAACCCGAACCTGTCCAGTTCGAGGCAACCGTTAAAATCTACCTCCCCCAGTCCGCCGTGTCAACGGTTTTTTGGGGCGAAGAGGAGACTAGCAGGTCAGCGGCGCCGGATGCACATCAGGCGGCGGTCGGCACCTCGGCGCTTCGTTCGACCGCATCCAGGTCGCCCGCCTTGCCGGCGTTCCGCCGCCTCCGCCGGAGCTGGTCGGGTGGTTCCGCCCAGCTGGGCCTGTCGGCGGTGACGGATGAGCTGTGGCGCGCGGTACGGCAGTAACGGACGCGGATGCGCCAGCTCGACGCCGTCGTGGGCAGGGTCTGGCAGAAGGGCTCGGCGCCGAGATCGTCGCGTGCACCGGGGTGCAGGGATCTCGGTCTTACGTACAACCCGGTGCCGGTACGGCCGGCGAAGAGGCGGGGCGTCCGCCTGCCACCGGGTTCGTGCCGCCCGTGTGACGACGGCCCTAGCGGTCGGAGGGCGGGGAGTCCAGGTCCTCGAGTTCGATGCCGGGGGCGGAGAGCACCACGTCGCCGGCGAGGTGGATCGTGTGCTGCTCGCCCGTGTCCAGGGCGCTGACCTGGTATTCGTCCACCTTCAGGGGGCCGTTGTCAGTGGGGTGGGCTTCACTGTTCACCAGGGCCCAGGACTGGTCGAGGGTACGGGGCGCGAGGACCGGGTCCGTGAAGGTGACGACCCGGACGCGGGTCGCGGGGGAAGCGGGGGTGAGGCGCAGCAGACGAGCGGTCGCGACGAGGAAGACGGGGGAAGTGCCGTTGAATGCGTGGGCGCGGACGTTGCCTTCGGTGGCGTGGGCGCCCGTCGGGTCGGTACGGACCCAGGTGAGGCCCTCCAGGGCGGCGCCGCGGACCTGCCAGTCGGCGGAATGGAGTTCGAGTCGGAGGGGGCGGCCGAGCTCATCGAGGGTGAGGTCGACGGATCCCAGGTGACTGCCGGACGGGGCGGTCGTTTGGGAGATGTAGCGCCAGCCGGACGGGCCGGGCGCGCAGTGGAAGTGTTCTTCGCCGAGAGGGGTGTGGTCGTGGACGTCGTGGAGCGAATATCGGCCGCGGGGCATGGGGTCCTTCGAGTCCTCGGCTCGTGCGGGTGCGGTACGGCGCAGGCCCCCGACACGGGGGTGCGGGGGCCTGCGTTCGTCGCTGCTGATCGGCCCGGGCCGCGCTGAGCGCCCGGCACCGGACCGGGTCGGCCGGACCGTTCGAGGTCCGGCCGGTTCCGGGCCGGTAGGGAGATCAGTAGCGGTAGTGGTCGGGCTTGTACGGGCCGTCGACCTCGACACCGATGTACGCGGCCTGCTCGGGGCGGAGCGTCGTGAGCTTCACGCCGAGCGCGTCGAGGTGGAGACGGGCGACCTTCTCGTCCAGGTGCTTGGGCAGCACATAGACATCGGTCGGGTACTCCTCGGGCTTCGTGAACAGCTCGATCTGCGCCAGCGTCTGGTCCGCGAACGAGTTCGACATCACGAACGACGGGTGACCCGTCGCGTTGCCCAGA
>NZ_JBMNDO010000250.1:0-1844 GCF_052542855.1 Streptomyces sp. SAS_281 | reverse complement strand
CCGGGGGTGCGGACGGTCCGTCCGCACCCCCGGTGGCGGGTGTTCCCCGTCCGCCGGGAATCGCGGGACGGCCCTCAGGCGGCGGCCATCTCCTCCTTGAGGGCGAGGAGGAACGCGTCGACGTCCTCCTCCGTGGTGTCGAAGGCGCACATCCAGCGCACGTCACCGGCCTGCTCGTCCCAGAAGTAGAAGCGGAAGCGCTTCTGGAGCCGTTCGGTCACCGCGTGCGGCAGCCGCGCGAAGACGGCGTTGGCCTGGACGGGGTGGAGGATCTCCACGCCGTCGATCCCGCGCACGCCCTCGGCGAGCCGCTGGGCCATCGCGTTGGCGTGCCGGGCGTTGCGCAGCCACAGGTCGCCCGCGAGCAGCGCCTCCAGCTGCACGGAGACGAAGCGCATCTTGGACGCGAGCTGCATCGACAGCTTGCGCAGGTGCTTCATGGCCCGTACGGCGTCGGGGTTCAGGACGACGACGGCCTCGCCGAAGACGGCCCCGTTCTTCGTGCCGCCGAAGGAGAGCACGTCGACGCCGACGGTGTTGGTGAACGTGCGCATGGGCACGTCCAGGGAGGCCGAGGCGTTGGCTATGCGGGCGCCGTCGAGATGCACCTTCATGCCGTGCCCGTGGGCGTGGTCGCAGATGGCCCGGATCTCGTCGGGTGTGTAGACGGTGCCCAGTTCGGTGTTCTGGGTGATCGAGACGACCTGCGGCATGGCGCGGTGCTCGTCGTCCCAGCCGTACGCCTGCCGGTCGATGAGCTCCGGCGTGAGCTTGCCGTCCTCGGTGGGGACGGTGAGCAGCTTGATGCCGCCGACCCGCTCGGGCGCCCCGCCCTCGTCCACGTTGATGTGCGCGGACTCGGCGCAGATGACCGCGCCCCAGCGGTCCGTCATGGCCTGGAGCGAGACCACGTTGGCGCCGGTGCCGTTGAAGACCGGGAACGCCTCGGCGGTGGGGCCGAAGTGGCTGTGCATGACGCGCTGGAGATGGCCCGTGTAGTCGTCCTCGCCGTAGGCGACCTGGTGGCCGCCGTTGGCGAGGGCGAGTGCCGCGAGGATCTCGGGGTGCGTCCCCGCGTAGTTGTCACTGGCGAAACCGCGGACCTGCGGGTCGTGATGGCGACGTGCGTCGGTCCTTACGGTTGCGGGGTCAGCCACAGGCGCTTTCCGTTCACTTCCGGGGCGGGCCGGTCCCAGACGCCGGCGATGGCATCGGCCAGGTCCTTGACGTCGGTGAAGCCCGCGAACTTCGCATTCGGGCGCTCGGCGCGCATCGCGTCGTGCACCAGAGCCTTCACGACCAGGATCGCAGCCGCGCTGCGGGGGCCGTCCTCGCCCCCCGCCTTGCGGAACGAGTCGGCGAGCGCGAGGGTCCACGCCTCGGCGGCCGCCTTGGCCGCGGCATAAGCGGCGTTGCCCGCGGTCGGCTTGCTCGCGCCGGCCGCGCTGGTCAGCAGGAAGCGCCCCCGGTCGCTGCGCAGCAGGCAGTCGTGGAAGGCCAGCGAGGTGTTCTGCACCGTGCGGATCAGCAGCTTCTCGAGCAGTGTCCAGTCGGCGGGGTCGGTCTCGGTGAAGTTCGCGCTGCCGCGCCAGCCGCCCACGAGGTGGACGACGCCGTCGATACGGCCGAACTCCTTCTCCGTCTTGGCAGCCCACTCCCGGGTGGCTCCGAGGTCGAGCAGATCGACGGTGTCGCCCGTGACGGTCGCGCCGCCGTGGGCGTAGCGCGCCGCGTCGACGGCTTCGGCGAGCCGGGTGGGGTGGGAGTCCGACGCGACGACGACCGCGCCCGCCTCGGCCAGCCGCAGCAGCGTGGGGGGGAGGGGGGGGGGGGGGGGGGGGAGG